>NZ_JBPKJP010000004.1:0-110647 GCF_051217035.1 Lysobacter sp. 1R34A | reverse complement strand
CCGCGGCGCCGGGCATCGGCGTCGGCACGCCGGTCGCGACTCGGGTCGGGACGCCGGTGGCGATACGGGTCGGCACGTCACGGGGCGGCACGCCGCTGGCGACCGCGGCCGGCATCGGTGCCTGTGCGGCTTGTTCGAAAACCGCCTGGCGCGCGGCCTGCTGGGCCGCGAGTTGCTGGGTGTTGGCAGCCGGCGCAGGGGCCTGGCTGTTGGGCAGTTGCGCGACGGGGGCCTGAGCGCCCGGGGCTTGCCGATTCTGAGCTTGCACGCTCGGGAGCTGCACGCCCGAAGCTTGCGGATTCGAAGCTTGCGGACTCGCAGCTTGCGGGCCGGTAGCCGGGGCAGCCGAATGCGACGCCGCTGCGGTGGGCGTCTGGGCCGAGGCCACCGTGGCCGGCGCCTGGGCATTGCGGGCGGCGAGTTCGGAAATCAGCCGGCTGGTCGCGGCGGCCGACTCGGCCGAGGGATCGACCTTGGCGGCCGGCGCTGCGGCGGTCGATGCGGCGGCGATCGACGGCGGCGCGGGTGCGGCCGCGACGGCGGTCTTGGGTTCGACACCGTCGCCGGGCCATTCCAGGACCAGGCGCGGGCCCGAGCCGCTCTGCTCGATGCGCGGCTTGAGCGCGGCGACCGGCTGGGCGAGATCGAACACGATGCGGACCGTGCCCGGCTGCGGTGCGCCGGTGCGGACGGATTTGACGATGCCGGCGCCGGCCGGGAGCTTGACGCTCTTGCCGACGCTGGAAGCCGGCAAGTCGACGACGAGGCGGTCCGGGCCCTTCAGGCTGAGGACTTTGTAATCGGCGTTCTGATCGAGGGCGATCTCGGCGCGCGTGCCGGTGGCCCCGGTGCGCAGCTCCAAGCCCTTGATTTCACTGGCATGCGCGAGGTTCCACGCCAGCGCCGCCAACAGCGCTATGCCGAGCAGGAATTTCTGGACGGTGGCGGCTTTGACTCGCATGGGCGTAAGTCAAGCACTGCGACACCACAAATGCAAGAACTTTTCCCTTTCAAATCCGGCACCTGGGGCCACTTCCTACGGGATCGTTCAGGAGTCGGCCGCAAACGCATAGCCGGCGGTCGCCGCGCCCAGGGCAGCCAGCCAGGCTTGCCCGGCCGCCGACACCGCATGGAGTTCGGCCGCCCGCCCCTCGCCTTCGACCGCCAGTTCGACCCGCAGATCGGGCGCCGGCAGCCAGCCGCGGCCGCGTTCCGGCCACTCGATCAGCCACAACACCGCCTCGCCGCCGTCGAGGCCGAGGAATTCCAGTTCGCCCGCATCGCCGATCCGGTACAGATCGAGATGCCAGGCCTCGCCGCCCTCGGCCAGCGGGTAGCGTTCGACCAGGGTGTAGGTCGGGCTGCGGATCGCGCCCTCGACCCCGAGCGCACGCAGCAAGGCGCGCGCCAGGGTCGATTTGCCGGCGCCGAGGTCGCCGTGCAGATGCACGTGCAAGGCCTCTGCCTCGCGCGCGGGGCGCGCCCGCGCCAGGGCGGCGCCGAGCGCATCGGTGGCCTCGGCATCGCTCAGCTGCAGTTCGATCGTGTGCATGCTCATGTCGCCCAATTCTACGTATTGGCGCGCGCTACGGATTGGCGCGATACATGTTCGCGCGATCCATGTCCTCGAGCTAGGGATTGGCGCGGCGGCGCAACCACCGCATCAGGTCGCTGGGCAGCAGGCCGCGTTCGCCGCCGTCGCGCGCGGCATCGTCGCCGGCCAGCGAATGCAGCAAGGCGCCGCAACCGGCGGCGTCGAAACCATCGAGGCCTTGCGCGCGCAGCGCGGCGATCACGCCGCTGAGCACGTCGCCCATGCCGCCGACCGCCATGCCGGGATTGCCGGCGCCGATCACGCGCACGATGCGATCCGGTGCCGCGACCAGGGTGCCCGCGCCCTTGAGCACGACCACGCAGGCGTAACGCTCGACCAACGCGCGCACCGCAGCGAAGCGATCGGCCTGCACCGCGGCGGTGTCGCTGCCGAGCAGGCGCGCGGCCTCGCCCGGATGCGGCGTCAATACCGTATCCGCCGGCAACGCGCGCGGCGCGGCCGCAAGCAGGTTGAGTGCATCGGCGTCTAAAAGCAGCGGTTTTCCGCTGTCCAACGCATATCGGTACAGTGCCCGGCCCCACGCCTGCTGGCCGAGCCCGGGGCCTATCGCGACCGCATCGGCGGCGTCGAGTGCAGCGCGCGGATCGTCGCTCTCGGCGATCGCGCGCGGCATCGCCTCGGGCAGCCGCGCCAGCATCGGTGCGACATGCGCTTCTCGGGTGACCGCATCGAGCAGGCCGGCGCCGCTGCGCAAGGCCGCCTGCGCGCACAGCAGCAGCGCGCCGCCGTGGCCGTGGTCGCCGCCGATGCACAGCACCCGGCCGTTGCGGCCCTTGTGGCTGTCGCGCAGGCGCGGCGACAACCAACGCGGCAGATCCTCGGCGCGCAGCCAATGCGCGCTCGCCGGTACGCCATACAGTTCGCGCGGCAAACCGAGCCCGGCGACCGACAGCACCCCGACCCGATCGAGCGCGGCACCGCTGCGCAGCCCGCGTTTGGCGGCGATGAACTCGAGCGTGCGCTGCGCGCTCACCGCCGACGAATACGCGTGGCCGCGGTCGGCATCGACGCCGCTCGGCACGTCGAGTGCGAGCACCGGCGCCGGATGCGCGTTGATCGCATCGATCAAGGCCGAGGCGGCGGCATCGGGCGCGCGCGACAGACCGATGCCGAACAGCGCGTCGGCGATGACGTCGGCCTCCGGCAAGCCCCCGTCGAAGTCGATCGTGCGGCCGCCGGCCTGCGCATAGCTGGCCGCGGCCCGCTCCGCTAGCGCGCCGCGTGGCGCATGTCCGGGCAGACGCAACACCGACACCTTGCGCCCGGCCTGCTGCGCGTGGGTCGCCAATACGTAACCGTCGCCGCCGTTGTTGCCCGGGCCGCACACCACCAGCAGGCGCATCGCCTGCGGCCAATAGCCGAGCAGTTCGCGCCAGGCGGCCTCGCCAGCCCGCGCCATCAACGCATGAGCGTCGCCGAGCTCGGCCGCGGCTGCGGTTTCGATCGCCCGCAGCGCAGCGGCGTCGAACAGGCCCCTCGGCGTCATCGGCGATGAAGTTTCAGCGGTCGGCGACATGCGGCGATTCTATACTTGCCGCATCGTGAGCCAGCCCGACGCCCGCCCCACTCCGCTTCCCGTGTCCGCCGACGCGCCGGGGACCGCGCCCGCGACCGCGCCCGACTACCCGGCGCTGGCCCTGCGCATCCGCGAAATCGCCCGCGAATTCGGTTTCCAGCGCTGCGGCATTTCCGGCATCGAGCTGGCCGAGGACGAGGCCTATCTGCTCGACTGGCTCGACCAGGGCCTGCACGGCTCGATGGACTGGATGGCGCGCCACGGCGGGCTGCGCGCGCGCCCCGGCGAACTGCTGCCGGGCACCTTGCGGGTGATCTCGGTCGGCCTCGACTACGGCCGCCGCGACGACGACGAGGCCTGGGTCACCCTGGCCGACGGCGAACGCGCCTACGTCGCGCGCTACGCCCTCGGCCGCGACTACCACAAGCTGATGCGCCAGCGCCTGCAGCGCCTGGCCGACCGTCTGGCCGAGCTGGTCGGCCCGTTCGGCCATCGCGTGTTCGTCGATTCCGCGCCGGTGCTCGAACGCGCGCTGGCGCGCAACGCCGGGCTCGGCTGGATCGGCAAACACACCTGTTTGATCGACAAGGACGGCGGCTCCTGGTTCTTCCTCGGCGAGATCTACGTCGACCTGCCCTTACCGATCGACCGCCCGGCTAGCGCGCACTGCGGCACCTGTACGCGCTGCATCGACATCTGCCCGACCCAGGCCATCGTCGCCCCGCACCGCCTCGACGCGCGGCGCTGCATCTCCTACCTGACGATCGAGCACGAAGGCCCGATACCGGTCGAACTGCGCGCGCCGATCGGCAACCGCATCTTCGGCTGCGACGACTGCCAACTCGTCTGTCCCTGGAACAAATTCGCCAAGCGCAACGACGAACCGGATTTTCGCGCCCGCAACGACCTCGACCGCGCCAGTTTGGCGCAACTGTTCGCCTGGGACGAGGCCGAATTCCTGCGCCGCACCGAAGGCTCCGCGATCCGCCGCAGCGGCCATGAACGCTGGCTGCGCAACATCGCCGTCGCCCTCGGCAACGCCCCGCGCACCGACGACGTGATCGCCGCCCTGCGCGCGCGTCGCGACCATCCCAGCGAGGTCGTGCGCGAGCATGTGGAGTGGGCGCTGGTGCGGCACGGGGTGTCGTAGCCCCGCGACACGATGTTCTCTCGTGTCGTTACTCGAGCCTTTGTAGGAGCGACGTGAGTCGCGGCCACGGGACGCGTAGAAGCGCCAAGGCCGACGCCGCTCATCGAGGCTGCGACCCTTCGCCAGGGGTAGGAGCAGCGCAAGCCGCGACATCGCTGTGACGTTCTCACGGTATCTTTTTCAAGCAAGATCAAGATCAAGATCAAGATCAAGATCAAAGTCAAAGTCAAAGTCAAAATCAAAATTAAGATCAAACCCAGAGCTTCCGCCACTAAAGCGGCGGGTTACTTTCTTTTGTCTAAAGCAACAAAAGAAAGGTAACCAAAGAAAAGTGCTTTCCTTTAATCAAAGGCCCGCGCGATCGATGCCGACGCAGGGATGCTCCAGACAGGCCATCCATGGCCTGCTTGCGCACGGCCCGCATCCCTGCGGGCCGCCCTCCGGGTCTTCTGTTGACCGGCAAAGCGGCAAAACAGATCAAAATCTCGGCAACGGCAACGGCAACGGCAACGGCGCCGCGTACCGACCACTGTAGGAGCGGCGTGAGCCGCGACCACGCAACCCCGCACCCGCGCCGGCGGCCGCAGATTCGCGGTCGCGGCTTGCGCCGCTCCTACAGGGGATGGCGTCGCCGCCCTCCGGTTCTGTTGTTTGGCTGTTGCTGTGCGTCGCCACGCACTCGCGAAGGCCAAAGAAGACCCGGAGGGCGACGCGCAGGGATGCGCGTCGTTTTTCATCGGGACAGGGAGGTCCCGTATGAAAAATCACCGCGTATACATCGAACGCGCGGGCCTGTGATTCAAAACAAAGCACTTTTCTTTGGTTACCTTTCTTTTGTTGCTTTAGACAAAAGAAAGTAACCCGCCGCTTTAGTGGCGAAAAGCTTTGGGTTTGATCTTGATCTTTGATCACCGTTCGATGAACGACGCGTCGCGAGACCACAGCAGCGATGTCGCGGCTTGCGCCGCTCCTGCCCCGGCGAGAACATGCCGCTTCGACGAATGACGACGGCCTTGTTACTTCGCGCGTCCCGTGGTCGCGGCTTGCGCCGCTCCTGCCCTGCGACAGATCGACACTTCGATCGATGACGAAAGCGTTGCGGATTCTGCGCGTCCCGCATCGCGGCTTACGCCGCTCCTACAGGACGCGCCGAAGGACGACGCGAGGAGACTCCTGGACCCAAACCCCAACCTCAGCCGCGCAACTGCCGGATCAGTTCCCGCGTCACCGGGTCGTCGGCCTCGGCCTCGCCGGCCAGCGCCGGCAACAGCGTGCTGGCGACCTGCTTGCCGAGTTCGACGCCGAACTGGTCGAAGGCGTTGATGCCCCAGAACACCGACTGCAGGTAAACGCTGTGCTCGTACATCGCCAGCAAGGCGCCGAGCGAACGCGGGGTCAGCGCGTCGAGCAGGATCGTCGTGCTCGGGCGGCCGCCGGCGTAGACGCGGTGCGGGTCGTCGCTGCCCTGGCCGTTGGCGAAGGCCTCGGTCTGGGCGAGCAGATTGGCCTGCAGCGCGCGATGGTTCTGCGCATACGGGGCGTCTGAACGGACCACGCCGATGAAGTCGGCCGGCACGATCGAGGTGCCCTGGTGCAGGGCCTGGAAAAAGCTGTGCTGGGTGTCGGTGCCGACGCCGCCCCACCACACCGGGACGGTGTCGCCGGCGACGGCCGAACCGTCCAGGCGCACCGACTTGCCCAGGCTTTCCATCACCAACTGCTGGAGGTAATTCGACAGCAGCTTGAGACGGTCGTCGTAGGCGAGCACGGCCTGAGTCGCGTAGCCCAGGCCGTTGCGGTTCCAGATCGCGGTCAGCGCGTGCCAGGCGGCGAGATTGTTCGGCAACGGCGTGCGCAGTACGTGCGCGTCCATCTCGGCGGCGCCGTCGAGGAACTGCTCGAACGCGTCCATGCCGATCGCCAGCGCGATCGGCAGGCCGACCGCCGACCACAGCGAATACCGGCCGCCCACCCAGTCCCACATCGGCAGGATGCGTTCGGTCGGAATATTGAAAGCGCCGGCGGCGCGCTCGAGGTTGGCGCTGATCGCGTACAGGCGCGAGTCGTCGCCGAGCCAGTCGCGCAGGATGCCGCCGTTGAGCAGGGTCTCCTGGGTGCCGAAGGTCTTGGAGATCAACAACGCGGCGGTGCGCTTGGGGTCGAGGCCGGCAAGCACGCGCTGGGCGGCGTGACCGTCGACGTTGGACAGGAAATGCACGCGGAAGCGGCCCGGCGTGGCGCCGGTCAGCGCATCCACGGCCAGGCGCGGGCCGAGATCGGAACCGCCGATGCCGACGCTGACGATGTCGGTGACCTCGCTCGCGGCGAGCGCGTCGACGACGGCGCGCATGCGCTGGAGGGCTTCGAGGGACTGGGCGTGGGCGGCGCGCGCGGTGTCGCTCGCGGACAGATCGCTGCGCAACGCGCTGTGCAGCGCCGGACGGCGTTCGGTGACGTTGACGATCTCGCCGTCGAACAGGGCGCGCAGGCGGCCGGTGCTATCGACGGCCTCGGCGGCGCGGAACAACCAGTCCAGCGCGGCGCGGTCGTAGCGCTGGCGGGCGAAGCTGGCGTAGAGCGGGCCGACCTTGACGGCGAAGTCCGTCGCACGGGCCGGATCGGCGGCGATCAACGCCGGCAACGAGGTTTGGGTGACGCGCCCGACTTCGGCGCGCAGCTCAGTCAGTCGGGCGTCATCGCTCATCTGTCGTCGGTTCTCAGGCGGCCTGCGCCGGCATCGAGGTGTTGGTATGGGTGAGTTGGTTGTTGCGGTCCACGTAGACCAGGGTCGGCTTGTACTTCGCCGCCTCGGCCTCGTCGCAGATACCGTAGGCGCAGATGATGACCAGATCGCCGGGCTGGGCCTTGTGGGCCGCCGCGCCGTTGACCGAGATCACGCCGCTGCCCTCTTCCCCGCGGATGGCGTAGGTCGAGAAGCGGTGGCCGCTGTTGATGTTGTAGATATGGACCTGTTCGTACTCACGGATGCCCGAAATGTCGAGCAGGCGACCATCGATGGCGCAGGAGCCTTCGTAGTGCAGCTCGGCGTGGGTCACGGTGGCGCGATGGATCTTGGCCTTGAGCAGGTTCAGTTGCATGTCGGTTACTCCGTCCGCAGACGCGCGGGCGCGAAAGGCCAGAAGTCTATCAGCGCATGGCGCGCTGCAACATGGGTCGGGCGCGCGGCCGGCGGAACGGAGTATTCCCGTTCAGTGGCGCGGGTATCGGGCATTCGCGCGCCTGTTCAGACTTCGAACTCGAGATTGTCGATGAGCCGGGTGCGGCCCAACCGGGCGGCGATCAGGGCCACTCGGGCGCCGCTCCCGCCTGCGCCAGCTTTACCCGCCCCGCCCTGTGCAGCCCCGCCCTGTGCAGCCTCGCCTTCGCCAGCCTCGCCTTCGCCAGCCTCGGGTAGGCCCAGGTCGGGACGCCGGATCGCGGCGTAGTCGACTACGAAGCCGGCTGCGCTCAGGCGCTCGATCGCGCCGGCTTCGACCGCTTCCCTCGCCAGCCCGGCCTGGCTGGCTTCGCGCATCCATTGCAGGCAGGCGTGGATGCCTGCGGCCTGCATGCGCTCGGTTTCGGACAGGTACTGGTTGCGCGAACTCAG
This sequence comes from Lysobacter sp. 1R34A, assembly GCF_051217035.1. Classification (NCBI taxonomy): domain Bacteria; kingdom Pseudomonadati; phylum Pseudomonadota; class Gammaproteobacteria; order Lysobacterales; family Lysobacteraceae; genus Lysobacter; species Lysobacter sp. 1R34A. Next base: position 102,756 of record NZ_JBPKJP010000004.1, on the reverse strand, counting down.
GGCCAGGCCGTCGGCCTCGCGGCGGGTGTCGGCGCCGACGATCTCGATCGGGAACGCGAGGTCGCGGACCAGGTAACGGATCACCGCGAGCTGTTGGTAGTCCTTGCGGCCGAACACGGCAATATCGGGGCGAACCTGGTTGAACAGGCGCGCGACCACGGTGGCGACGCCCTCGAAATGACCGGGACGGTGCGCACCCTCGAGGGTTTCGGTGACCTGCGGCACCCGCACCTGCACGGTGCGCTCGGCGCCGTAGGGGTACATGGTCTCGACCGACGGCAGCCACAGCAGATCGCAACCGGATGCGCGCAGGCCTTCGGCATCGGCCTCGGGCGTGCGCGGATAGCGGCCATAGTCTTCGTTCGGACCGAACTGGGTCGGGTTGACGAACACGCTCGCGACCACCCGGTCGGCGCGTTCGCGCGCCAGGCGGATCAGCGAATGGTGGCCGGCGTGCAGGTTGCCCATGGTCGGCACGAAGGCGATGCGTTGCCCGGCCAGACGCCACGTTTCCAGGGTGGAGCGCAGGGCGCCCAGTTGATCGACAGTCTGCATGCGGTACTCGTTGGGGCGGCGCGGAGCGGGTCCGCGATGAAGGCTGAACACTCAGTCAGATCGGGGCGCGCGACAGCGATTTCCAGCGCCGCGCCATTGCGGAGAATCGCCGGCGATACCGCGGCCCCACGGCGGATCAGTCGTAGGAATGCGCCGCGTCGGGGAAGGCGCCGCTGCGCACCGCGTCGGCAAAAGCCTGGAACGCGCCGGCGATCGAACCGCCCTCGGCGAGGAAATCCTTGACGAACTTGGGCCGGCGATGGCCCGAGTTGACCCCGAGCAGATCGTGCAGGACCAGCACCTGGCCGTCGCATTGCGGGCCGGCGCCGATGCCGACGGTGGGGATGGCGAGGTCGCCGGTGATCGCCGCGGCCAGTGCGGTCGGCACGCATTCCAGCACCAGCGCGCTGGCGCCGGCCTCGGCGACCGCGCGCGCATCGGCGCGCAGCTTGGCCGCGGTGGCGTCGTCGCGCCCCTGCAGCTTGTAACCGCCCAGGCGCAGCACCGATTGCGGGGTCAGGCCGAGGTGTGCGCACACCGGGATCTCGCGCTCGACCAGAAACCGGATCACCTCGAGCTTGTGGCCCGCGCCTTCCAGCTTGACCATCGCCGCGCCGGCCTGCAGCAGCCGGGTCGCCGCGTCGAGCGCGCGCTCGGGCGTGGCGTCGGACTGGAACGGCAGGTCGGTGATCAACAGCGCCTTGGACAGGCCGCGGGCGACGCAGGCGGTGTGGTAGGCCATCTCGGCGGCGGTGACCGGCAAGGTGCTGTTCTGGCCTTGCACGACCATGCCGAGCGAATCGCCGACCAGGATCAGGTCGATGCCGACCGCGTCCATGGTGCGGGCGAAGCTGGCGTCGTAGGCGGTGAGCATGACCAGCTTGCGGCCGTCGCGCTTGGCGTCGGCGAGCATGGGCACGGTCCAGGCCTTGGCGGCCGGCTTGTCGGTGGGGGCCGATGTGTACATGTGTGGGGTTCGTCCGGGCGGTGGCGCGCGGACGCCGCTGGGGAGAGCGCAATAACTTAACAGGTTGCGCCGGGACGCGACCGCCCGTGCGCGGAACGCTGTCGGCCCGCCACGGTGCGGCAGGCCGGCGCCTCATGCGCGCTTCGCGGCGGTCAATTATCGACCGGATCGAGCCGGCGGATCGCGCCGGTATCGACGCCCTGCAAGGCCTCGCGCGCCGGCCCGCGCCGCGCGATCACCGCCTCCGGCGCGATTTCGAGCAAGGGCACCAGGGCGAACGCGCGCTCGTGCAGATGCGGATGCGGCACGTGCAGGCCGGGTTCGTCGATCACCGCCTCGCCGTACAGCAGCAGGTCGAGGTCGAGGGTGCGCGGGCCCCAGCGGTCGCTGCCGTCGGCGCGGCGCGCGCGTCCGGCCTCGCGTTCGATCGCTAACATCGCCGCGAGCAGTTCCTGCGCGCTCAGGCTGGTTTCGAGCATGGCCACGGCGTTGACGAAATCGGGTTGCTCGGTGACGCCCCAGGCCGGCGTGCGGTAGAGGCTGGACAGGCGCAGCAGGCGGGTGTGCGGCGCGGAGCCGAGCGCGCGCGCGGCGGCGCGCAGGACTTCGGCGCTGTCGCCGAGGTTGCTGCCGAGGCCGACGAAAGCGAGCGTCGGCGAGGCGGATCCGGTCTGGGTCATGCTCAGGCCATCGCAGTTCGAGGTCGCCGGACGCTGCGCGACCGGGCGGTCTCATGGAACATTGTCGTCGTAGCGTCGTCGGGCCTGCCGTCAGAGGCAGGCCCGTTGCGGTCACTCCGACGCGGCCGGCGCGCCGCGACGGCGGCGACGGCGCTTGCGCGGGGCGCGATCGTCGCCGCCCTCGCCGCCCTCTTCCTCGTCCAGGGGCGCATGCGCCTCCTGGTGCGCGAGCAGTTCGCCCGGGTGCTGCTGCGCCTCGCGCCAGAATTCGACGTCGGCGGTGTGCTCGTCCGACGCGGCCATGCGCAACGACAAAAAGTCGAAGGCGGCGCGGAAACGCGGATGCGACAGCAGCCGGAACACGCGCTTGCGCTGGCGTTGCTGGAACCGCGACTGCAGCAGCCAGATCTCCTGCATCGGCAGCGAGAAGCGGCGCGGCAGGGCGATCGTCGACAACTGGTGCAGGGTGACCCGGTCGGCGGCGCGGCGCTGCGCTTCGGCGGTATGTACGCCCTGTGCCTGCAGGCCCATCAGGTCGCGGCAATACGCCGGCCACAGCAACAGCGCGAACAGGAACGCCGGCGACACCGGCTCGTCGTTGGCGACGCGCGCATCGGTGCCCTTCAGCCCTTCCAGCACCATCCGGCGCAGGGCGCCGCTGCGGTTGGACTTCAAGGCCGCGGCGCTTTCCGGCAACAGCGCCGGCAGCAAGCCGAAGCGCTCCAGGCCGAGGAAACTCTCGACCGCGTGGCCGGACAGGAACAGCTTGAGGCATTCCTCGAACAGCCGCGCCGGCGCGGCATCGGCCAGCAGCGGCGCCAGGTGCGGGATCGGCGCGGCGGTGGCCGCTTCGATCTCGAAACCGAGCTTGGCCGCCAGGCGCACCGCGCGCAGCATCCGCACCGGGTCTTCGCGATAACGCGTTTCCGGATCGCCGATCAGGCGCATCAGGCGGTTCTGCACGTCCTCGAAGCCGCCGACGTAGTCGCGCACCGAGAAGTCTTCGACCGCGTAGTACAGCGCGTTGGCGGTGAAGTCGCGGCGGACCGCGTCGTCCTCGATGCTGCCGTAGACGTTGTCGCGGACCAGGCGGCCGCCGGTGTCGGTCTCGCGGTCGCCGCTGCCGTCGTCGCTGTTGGCGCGGAAAGTGGCGACCTCGATGATCTCGCGGCCGTAGACCACGTGCGCCAGCCGGAACCGGCGCCCGATCAGGCGGCAGTTGCGGAACAGCCCCTTGACCTGCTCGGGGGTGGCGTCGGTGGCGACGTCGAAGTCCTTGGGGTGGCCGCCGACCAGGATGTCGCGCACGGCGCCGCCGACCAGGTAGGCGCCGAAGCCGCTGTCGCGCAGCCGATACAGCACGCGAAGCGCGTTCGGGCTGATCTCCTTGCGCGAGACATTGTGCTGGTCGCGCGGGATCACGCGCAGCGAGGTATGGAATGAAGAGTTGGCTTGCATCGAGCGGGCGTGCCGCCTTATAGGTTCGTAAGGTTCAACCGTTGCCCGTGGCAACGGCGGCGCATATACTAGCAGGCCGCATCGGGTTGAGAGTCCGTGCGGTCCGCCAGGAACCCGTTCCCGGCCGAGTTTCAACTTGCTCCCTTCGTCTAGAGGCCTAGGACGTGGCCCTCTCAAGGCTAAAACACGGGTTCGAATCCCGTAGGGAGCGCCAATACGCGACCAGGTCGCCAGAAGCCCGCGCAGCGATGCGCGGGCTTTTTCTTGGCGCCAGCCGCGTTACGGGGCCGGGCGGAAGCGCGATCCGCGCCAACGGCCAAGCCCCGCCTTGGGTCGTCGCGGCGCGAATGGCTACACTATCGCCGCCCGGCCTGTTCGCCCCGGACCATAGCTCAGGATTCCCGCCATGCCCTTCGTCGTCACCGAGAACTGCATCAAGTGCAAGTACACCGATTGCGTCGAGGTGTGCCCGGTCGACTGCTTCCATGAAGGCCCGAATTTCCTGGTGATCGATCCGGACGAGTGCATCGACTGCACCCTGTGCGAGCCGGAATGTCCGATCAACGCGATCTATCCCGAGGACGACGTGCCGGCCGGCCAGGAACCGTTCGTCGCGCTCAACGCCGAGTTGTCCAAGGCCTGGCCGGTGATCACCACCCGCAAGGACGGCCCGCCCGACGCCAAGGACTGGGAAAACAAGCCCGGCAAGCTCGACCTGCTCGAGCGCTGAGGCCGGGCCGGGTTGGCCCGCCGACCCGAATCATGGCGTAAAGACCTGGCTGGCTCGGCCCCGCCTCCGAGCGGCTGCCCTGCCTTGGCCATGGCCTTGGCGCTGCTCGGGCACGACCTGGACCGCCCCGCCCGCACCGGAGCCGCCTGGCATTCATCGGCGCGCACCTAGACTCGGCCGGTCACGGTTCGAATGAAACCCGCCATGCCGCATGCCCGTTTGCGCCTGAGCCTGCTCCTCGCGTTCTGCGCCGCACCGATCCTCGCCGGCGCCCAGCCGCGCACGCTCGCCCTCGCCCAGCTCGATCTGTCGCGGCTGGACCTGTCGCAGCTGGATTTATCCCAAATCGACCTGTCGCAAGTGGATCTGTCGCAGCTGGACCTCTCGCGCCTGGACCCGGGTGCGATCGCCGCCGGCGCCAGCGACACCCTGATGCGCGCGCCCGATGGCTCGATCGACGACCTGTTCCAGGCCCTGCACCAGGCCTCGCGCACCCCGCGCGATGCCGCGACCTTGTGCGCCTTGTTCGACCCGGCCGCCGACCGCAGCCCGCAGGCGCTCGCGGCCGCGGCGCAGACTCTCGGCGACGCCAGCCGCCAGAGCTTCGCCCAGGCCTTGCTCGGCATCGCCGCGACCGGCCTGCAGAACCCGCGCCAGCCTTACGACGCCGGCGCGGCGAAACAGACGCTGAAGTCCGCCGGCACCACCGCAATGCTGCTGCACGACGGCTTCATCGGCGCGCTCAATGCCGACGCCAGCGAACCCGGCGGACGCCAGGCCCGCTGCCAGGCCTTCGGCTGGCTGCTCGATGCGCTCAAGGACATGCCGCGTGCGCAACGCGCCTCGGCGATGCGCCTGATGTTGAACGAAGGCCTGACCCGCTGGTCGCCGCGTTGACGCGGCAACGCGGTCGCTCCGCTCCTGCATGCAAACGAAAACGGGCGCCATCGGCGCCCGTTTCGCTCACCCACTGCAGCCTTGGATCAACGGCCGCCGAGCGCTGCCTTGAGGCTGGCGATCAGCTTGGCCGGCGCCGCGCCGGTGGCCGGCAGGCCGCGCGGGTCGACCGCCGAGACGTAGGCGCCGGCTTCGACCGCGCTGATGCGGACCAGGAAGTTGCTGCCTTCGTAATTCACGTCGTAGGCGCCGAGCAGCTGGGCGCGGCTGGCGATGTTGAGGCCTTCGACCTTGCCGAGCGCGTCGCCGACCTGGTTGAACACCGCGTCGCGGTTGCCGCTGACGGTGAAGCCGTTGGCCGACGAGGCCGGGGTACCGGCGGCGGCCTGGGTCGGGCGCGAGGCGGCCAGGCCCGAGGCGGTCACCGAACCGCCCGGCACCGCCATGGCGCCGTCGGTGCGCGGCTGATCGAGGTCCGGCGGCACTTCCAGCGGGCGGTTCTCAGGCGTTTCGGCGTAGAGCTTGTTGCCCTTGCGGAACCAGCTGCAACCCGACGTGGCGACCATCGCCAGCAACAGACCGGCGACAACCGCGCGGGACAGAGAAACATTGGAACGCATGAGCATCTCCTACAGGGATTCAGGCCGCGAGGGTGTCGCGGCAGACGTGTTCGAGTTCGACGACGAGACCGGCGGTGCGCCGGGCGGCATCCTGATGGGCGGCCGAGAGCGACTGCAGGGGCAGGCGCAGACCATGGCCGATGCCCTGGGCGCTGAGCAAGGCCTTGACCGGAATCGGGTTGGGTTCGAGCGCGAGGAAATCGTAGGCCGGGCGCAGGCGCGCGTCCCAGGCCTCGGCTTCGGCGCCGCGGCCGGCGCGGGCCAGGTCGGCGAGGCGGCGGAACGCGGCCGGCAGCACGTTGGAGCCGACCGAGACGATGCCGTCGGCGCCGGCGAGCATGGCCCGGCAGGCGGTCGGGTCGTCGCCGCTGAGCACCGTGAAGCCCTCGCCCTTGAATGCCAGCAGGGCCTGCATTCGCTGCGGATCCGATACCGCTTCCTTGATGCCGACGATGCGCGGATGGCCGGCCAGCTCGGCCACGGTCTCCGGCAGCAGGTCGCCGCCGGTGCGGCCGGGCACGTTGTACAGCACCACCGGCAGGGCGCCGTCGTCGGCGATCGCACGATAGTGCGCGACCAGGCCGGCCTGGGTCGGGCGCACATAGGGCGGGGTCACGACCAACGCCGCGTCGGCGCCGAGGGCGGCCGCGCGGCGGGTCAGTTCGATGGTTTTGGCGGTATTGGACAGGCCGGTGCCGGCCAGGACCGAAACGCGGCCGGCGACGAATTCGACCGCCGCGCGCAGCAGGGCGTCGTATTCCGGGTCGTAGAGCGCGGCGGCCTCGCCGGTCGAACCGGCGACGACGACGGCCTGGGTGCCGCCTTCCAGCTGCATCGCCAGCAGCGTGTGCCAGGCGTCCAGGTCGATTTCGCCGGACGCGGTGAAAGGCGTCGCCAGCGCGGTGATGCTGCCGGAAAGTCGCAAGTGAAGACCTACTAAGTGGAGTTCGCGTCCGCAGCCGTGCTGTGGAGCGGTCGTGGGGCCATTATTCCAGCGGGCGGGCCGGTGCGGAAACGTGCGCCGGTGCAGCCACGCACGGGACGATGTTACTTGCGGCCCGAAAGCGCGGGCAAGTATGCTCCCTTCAGCCGCAGCCCGTCCGCGGGCCGCCGTTCATATCCGAGCATCACGCTCCCCTTGCAGGCGCCGCCTTGACCGATTCCGCTTCCCGGCCGTCGCCGAACGAAAACCACCTCCTGATCAACGCCTATACGACGCATCCGGAGTCGCCGCTGTTGTCGGTGACCCGCCGGATCGCCGACTCGGGCTGCAATCTCGTCGATGCGCGCCTGTCCACGGTCGGCCGCGACGTCTCGGTGACCGCGCTGGCGGTCGGTTCCTGGGACTCGGTCGCCAAGCTCGAGGCCATGCTCACGCGCCTGGAGCGCGAAGAAGGCCTGAAGCTGGTCTGGTACCGCACCGGCGCCAAGCAGGTGCAGTCCAACCTGCTGCCCTACATCGTCGAGGTGGTGGCCGCCGACAAGCCCGGCATCCTGTTCCAACTGGCCGACTTCTTCGACCGCCAGGGCATCACCATCGAAAGCCTGCACTGCTCGCGTTACCGCGCCATGCAGACCGGCGCCGACATGTTCTCGGCCCAGGTCACCATCGGCGTGCCCTCGAGCATGCACATCGCCGCCCTGCGCGACGATTTCCTCGAGTTCTGCGACCATCTGAACCTAGACGCCATCATGGACCCGATGAAGTTCTGACCATGCTCGATACCGGCGACCACGCTTACGGCAAGAAATCCCCCGACCTCGCCCTGGCCCTGTCCGGCGGCGAGACGGTCAAGCTCAAGGACTACGCCGGCCAATGGCTGGTGCTGTACTTCTACCCGAAGGACAGCACCCCGGGCTGCACCACCGAAGGCCTCGACTTCAACGCCCTGCTGCCGAAGTTCAAGAAACTCGGCGCGACCGTGCTCGGCGTGTCGCGCGACTCGATCAAGTCGCACCAGAATTTCTGCGCCAAACAGGGCTTCAAGTTCGAACTGGTCAGCGACGCCGACGAGTCGGTGTGCAACGCCTTCGGCGTGATCAAGGAAAAGAACCTCTACGGCCGCAAGTACATGGGCATCGAACGCAGCACCTTCCTGATCGACCCCAAGGGCGTCATCGCCCAGTCATGGCGACCGGTGAAAGTCGCAGGCCATGCCCAGGCCGTACTCGACGCACTCAAGGAACACGCCGCCCAGTGAGGCCCCTCGTCTCCACGCTCGCACGCCGTCCCGCCCCGCGGGCCACGGCGGCGCGGCCGTGCGCGCGCGCTGCCCGCTCGCGTTCGCCGCGCTTGTGCGACCCAGGCCCCGCCTCGGCGACGGCCGCTGACCGACACTCGCTCCAGCGCCTTCGCCGGCTGCGCCACCCCGTTCCGCCGTCGCAAACCAACGCATCGCCCATCATCTCCGACGAGACTTCCGAATGACCAGAAGCAAGCGGATCTACGTGCTCGACACCAACGTGCTCATGCACGACCCGACCGCGCTGTTCAAGTTCCAGGAACACGATGTCTACCTGCCGATGCAAGTCATCGAGGAGTTGGACAACGGCAAGAAAGGCACCTCCGAAGCCAGCCGCAACGCGCGCCAGGTCAGCCGCTTCCTCAACGAACTGATCCAGGCCGAAGGCACCGACAAGATCAGCACCGGCATCACCCTCAACCGCCCGCAAGGCCTGCAGCTGCGCGGCGCGCAGAGCATCGGCAAGCTGCGATTCCAGACCGGCTCCTTCGACGCCGGCAAGCGCTTCAGCGCGGTGATTCCGGACAACCAGATCCTCGGCGCGATCCTCGCCCTGCAAGAGCAGGAGCCCGGCGTGCCGGTGGTGTTCGTGTCCAAGGACATCAACCTGCGCATCAAGGCCTCGATCGCCGGCATCGTGTCGGAGGACTACGAGAACGACCGTGCGCTCGACGACTTCAGCCTGCTCTACACCGGCGCGACCGCTTTGCCGGACGACTTCTGGCAGCGCCACGGCCAGGACCTCAAGTCCTGGACCGAGAAAGGCCGCACCTATTACGAGATCAACCGCACCGAGAACGACGACTGGTACCCGAACCAGTTCCTCTACCTGCCCGGCGACGACGAGTCCGAGCTCAAGGTCACCAAGGTCGGCGAAGACCGCGTCCAGTTGCAGATCGTCGACGACTACCGCCACAACCAGCATGCGGTGTGGGGCATCATCGCGCGCAATCGCGAGCAGAACTTCGCCCTCAACGCGCTGATGGACCCGGAGATCGACTTCGTCACCCTGCTCGGCACGGCCGGCACCGGCAAGACCCTGCTGGCGCTCGCCGCCGGCCTGGCCCAGACCATGGACCAGCAGCGCTACCGCGAGATCATCATGACCCGCGCGACGGTCAGCGTCGGCGAGGACATCGGCTTCCTGCCCGGCACCGAGGAGGAAAAGATGACGCCTTGGATGGGCGCGCTGACCGACAACCTGGAAGTGCTGACCCACAACCAGGAAGGCGGCGCCTGGGGCCGCGCGGCGACCAACGACCTGCTCGCCTCTCGCATCAAGATCCGCTCGATGAACTTCATGCGCGGCCGCACCTTCCTGAGCCGCTGGCTGATCCTCGACGAAGCGCAGAACCTGACCCCGAAGCAGATGAAGACCCTGATCACCCGTGCCGGCCCCGGCACCAAGATCGTCTGCCTCGGCAACGTCGAACAGATCGACACGCCCTACTTGACCGAAACCACTTCGGGCCTGACCTACGCGGTCGACCGCTTCAAGGGTTGGGCCCACAGCGCCCACGTGACCCTGCGCCGCGGCGAGCGGTCGCGGTTGGCTGATTACGCGTCGGAAGTGCTGTAAGCCCAAGCGTGGGTTAATCGTCGTGTCCCGTAACGAACAAGCCGGCGCATGCGCCGGCTTGTTCGTTCATGCGGAAACGATGGGGCTCAGCTGCCCGGCACCCGGCAGCAAGTGGCGGTGGCCTTGTAGGCGATAGCGCTGAGGAGCGAGCCGACCAGATCGCACTTCCAGCCGACCAGCTTGCCGTTCACCACATTGGCATCCGATCCGCTGACCGTCAGCCCCAACGCGCCTGTGCACGACCCGCTGGTCGCGGTGTAGTTGGTCGGGCAATCGATAGTCCGGGTCTGCAGGCCGCCGAGTAGATCAAGCAAGCCGGTCTGCTGGGCGTACGTGCAGTCCAGCGCGGTCGCGGCGGGCTCCTTGTAGTAGCCAGTCACATCCATGACCACGTCTGTCTGGCCGATACTATAGACATTAAATTGCTTTTCGCAGCCGGGACGACAAAGCTTGATGTGGGCTTCGTTGGAGAACACGGTGCCGCCGCTCACATTGTAATTAAGAGTCGACGCCAAAGGCCTAGTCTCGCTGGAAGGATAAGCCGTGAGGAAGCCCGACTGCTGCGGATTCGACGACGCGATCTTGACCGTCAGCGCGGAGACATCCGCGGGTATGTTGCAGTTGGAGGCGTCGCCGCCTTGGAAGGTGAAGTCAGTGGCGGTGAAGCTGTTATAGCTACGCGTAGTGTTCGCCGCCAGCGGACCGCCAACGATGCGGGTATCGATGATCCGGCAGGGGGTCAGCGGCGTATAGACCAGTTCCGTACCTGGGGAACCGAATGAAGCCGTCGTGATGGCAGCAGTGGTCGTGTCCGGCGCGCCCTGCATGTCGACCGAGCCCGCCCCACCGAGCAAGGCATGGGTCATGTCGCGAAAACTATTCGCACTGGCCGCCCGTTCCAGATTGGCAATGTCGGCGTCCGCGAAAGTCGCCTGCATCCGCTCGCCCCAACCGCTGGCCGATTTCCCGTAAGTTTGATCCACGTACGGCTGCCAGCGCGACACGATGTCCCGACTCAGTTCGGCGCGCATGCCCTCCGGCGCCAGGCCGCTGTCGTAATTGACCGCCCAGTTGACCCCGAAGGCCGCCGCAGGCAGCCCGATCACCAGCAGCCCGACCAATAGTTTCCCTTTCGTAATCATCGTAACCGCCCTTCCTTCCAGTAGAGAGAGACGAGCGCCTTGCGGCGCGGCGAGGACACGGTGGCATCCCGATGCGGGGGAGGTGCGCTTGCGTGCCCTGCATGGATAGTGCATCGCGCCTTCCAACGGCAATGTCCGCTTTTGCTAACCGTCCACGTTGTACGCAGAAGCAGCCACGCCGAATCGGGCTTTGCACAACGGCCTTGTGACTGACTAAGCAATCCGCAAGCCTTGGGTTAGGGGAACTGCACTAATAGCGACCAGTTTCGCTGTCGTGTTAGCGAACACTCATGCAAGATGACCGCTAGTCTTCAGGGGAGACCGGAGATGTCGGCATTGCCCGAACGCATCAGACGCGCACGCGCCCTTTCGCGCACCTCGCAACTGGCCTTGGCCAACGCGGTCGGCGTGCAGCGCAGCGCCGTCGCCCAGTGGGAACGGACCGCCGGCAGCCACCCTTCGATGCATCACCTGCTGGCGATCGCCGAAGTGACCGGGGTCTGCCTGGAATGGCTCGGCACCGGACGCGGCCAGATCCGGCCCGACGACGGCGCCTGGACGCCGGCCTTGCGCCCTGCGGACTACGCCCAGGACGATATCGAGGAGGAATGCCTCAACGCCCTGCGCCGCTTGCCGTTCTCCCTGCGCAAGCAACTGGTCGCGACGATTTCGCTGATGGCGAAGGCTTCCGCCGACGGCAAGTGATAGCAGGCGCCGTGGCCGGCAGGCCGGATAAGATGGGGCCACTGTCAGCGCCCGCCGATCCAGCGCACCTCGGTCGAGATCGGCCGGCACGACGCCATTGCCTGCCCTTTATTCGATGATCCAGCGCCCCCTATCCGCCCTTACCATCGCCGGCTCCGACTCCGGCGGCGGCGCCGGCATCCAGGCCGATCTCAAGACGTTCGCCGCGCATCGCGTGCACGGGCTCAGCGCGCTGGCGGCCCTGACCGCCCAGCACACCCGCGGGGTGAGCGCGGTGCATGTGCCCGATACCGGCTTCCTGCGCGCGCAGATCGACGCCTGCTTCGAGGATTTCGAGGTGCGCGCGGTCAAGCTCGGCATGCTCGCCAACGCCGGTGCGATCCTTGCCGTCGCCGAGGCGCTCGAGCATTACCGCCCCGAGTACGTGGTGCTCGATCCGGTCATGGTCGCGACCTCCGGGGCGCGCCTGCTCGAAGCCTCGGCCCTGGACGCCATGCGCACGCGTCTGCTGCCGTTGGCGAGCCTGGTCACGCCGAACCTGCCGGAAGCGGAACTGCTGCTCGGCACCGCCATCGGCGATCTCGATGGCATGCGCGGCGCCCTCGACGGTCTGTCGGCGCTCGGCGCGCGCGCGGTGTTGCTCAAGGGCGGGCACCTGCCCGGCCAGGGCGATGTCGTCGATCTGTTCGCCGACGGCGGCGCGCAGGTACGCGAGATCGCCCATCCGCGCCTGCGGCTCAACGCCCATGGCACCGGCTGCACCCTGGCGTCGGCGGTCGCGGCGAATCTGTGTCTGGGGCGTTCGCTCGAGGAAGCCTGCGTCGCTGCGGCCGACTACGTGCACGCCGCGTTGCGCCTGGGCTATCGCCCGGGGCGCAGCGAAGTCCTGGTGCTCGACCACTTCGGCGCCGCGCCGCATGGCTGATCGTCACGAGCCGTCGGGGATGCCGCTGCGCGCCGGGGATGGCCACCGTTGGAATCTTTACGCGCGCGTCCCCTCCGAACCGAGCGCGAGCCTGCTGTGGCTGCCCGCGCTCGGTGTCGCCGCGCGCCATTACCTGCCCTTCGCCGAGGCCCTGGCGGCGCAAGGCATCGCCGTGTACCTGCACGAGTGGCGCGGCAACGGCAGCAGCAGCGTACGCGCCAGCCGCGCCAGCGATTGGGGCTATCGCGAGCTGCTGCTCGACGATCTGCCGGTCAGCGATGCCGCGGTCGCCGCGGCCCTGCCGGAAGTGCCGCGCATCATCGGCGGCCACAGCCTCGGCGGTCAGTTCGCCTGCATGCGCCTGGGCTTGGCGTCGCTGCATGACGATCCGGCCATGCCGACCTCGCTGTGGCTGGTCGCCAGCGGCGCGCCGTATTGGCGCACCTTCCCGATGCCGACCCGCATCGCGATGCCGCCGGTCTACCGCTTCCTGCCCTGGCTGGCACAAGTCAACGGCACCTTGCCCGGCCATCGCATCGGCTTCGGCGGCAACGAAGCGCGCAGCCTGATCCGCGATTGGGGCCGCACCGCCTTGAGCGGCCGTTACGCCGCGGCCGGCATCGACGCCGACCTCGAAGCGGGCATGGCGCAGGTCGCGGTCGACGCGCGCGCGGTCTCGATGGACGACGATTGGCTGGTGCCGCCGGGGTCGGTGCGTTATCTGCTGTCGAAGCTGCCGCGCGCTCACAGCGAAAACCTGCTGCTGGGAACGCGCGATCTCGGCACCCGCGCCGATCATTTTTCCTGGATGAAGCGGCCCGGCGCGGTGGTCAAGGCGCTGCTACGCCGATAAAACCCGCATGGGGCAGGAGCGGCGCACGCGGCGACCGCGGCAATAAAGCGCCGTCGTAGCCATGGTGTCGCCGTTGATGCGGCATCGCGGTCGCGGCCCACGCCGCCCCGACCCTTCAACACGGCCCACACAGCGATTTACGCCGGAGCCCCGAAGTTTTACGGCGAATTTACGCGGCGACGGCACCCGCGAAATAGCGGCTTTACGCCTGCGGTTCCGAGAATGGCGAGGTGGCCAGACAGGCCTCTTCATCCGGAATCCATCATGTCGTCGCACCACCTCTTTCGCAGCCGCGAAGCCGCCGTTCCGCTGGTCCTGGCCGTCTGCGCCGGCGTCGGCCTGCTCGCGCTCGGCACCCGGGCGCACGCCGCCGAACCAGGCGGCATCCAACTCAGCGGCTCGGCCGCGCTCGCCAGCGACTACGTCTGGCGCGGCAGCTCCCAGACCCAGGGCGATCCGGCCGTGCAAGCCGGCTTCAAGGCCGCCGCTGCCAACGGCCTCTATGGTTCGGTCTGGGGCTCGAACGTCGAGTTCGCCCCGCAGACTCATGCCAGCAGCGAATTCGACTTCACCCTCGGCTGGGCCGGCCAGGTCGCCGAGCATTGGGCGGTGGACGTCAACGTCCTGCACTACCGCTATCCGTCGACGACCACCGACCTCGACTGGACCGAGTTCAACGGCAGCGTGACCTACCGCGGCAATTACTGGCTGTCGCTGGGCTACTCGAACGAAGCACTCGGCAGCAAGCAACGCGGCCTGTATTCGCAGGTCGGCGCGCGCTTTCCGGTCAACGACGCGCTGCGCTTCGAAGCCGCGGCCGGTCATTACTTTCTCGACGACGTCTACGACCGCAGTTACAGCCACGGCCAGCTCAGCGCGATCTGGGCGGTCAAGGCCTCCGCTTCAAAAGCGAACGTCGAGTTGCGCCTGACCGCGCACGCCACCGATCGCAACGCCGAACGCATCTTCGGCGATTCGCTGGCCGGTTCGCGCATCGAAGCGGCCGTGCAGGCGTCCTTCTGACAGGAGTAGTGCTCATGCCCGCTTGGCTTTCCCTGTTGTGCGCGGTGTCGGTCCTGGTGGCCGGCGCTTACCTGCTCTACGTCGTGCTGCGCCCGGAAGACTTCTAGCCCGCGCCGACTTCGTGCGGGCCAGGACCGGTCCGCATCGCCTTCCTCAGCGCCCGGGCGGATTCGCCCGCGCGCGGTCCCCGCAGGCGCCGGATGCGCCGCGACGGACCCATCACCGCCCGGTGTTTCCCCATGATCGAAATCTTTCTCGTATTCGCGCTCGCGATCGGCCTGGGTTGGCCGCTCGGCCGCTACCTGGCGCGGGTCATGCGCGGCGACCGTTCGCGCCTGGACGCGCTGTTCGGGCCGCTGGAACGCGGCGTCTATCGTCTGCTCGGCGTCGACGCCGCGCGCGGCATGAGCTGGCGCGGCTATGCACTCGCGTTCGCCTTCAGCAACCTCGTGCTGGCGGTGTTGGTCTGGACGTTGTTCATGACCCAGGCGTGGCTGCCGCTCAATCCCGACGGCATCCCGAACCTGCGCTGGGACACCGCGCTGCACACGATGGTGTCGTTCCTCACCAACACCAACCAGCAGCACTACTCCGGCCAGGCGCAGCTGAGCTATCTCTCGCAGATGATCGGCATCGTCGGCCTGCAGGTGGTCACGCCGATGATGGGCCTGGCGATCGTGGTCGCGACCTTGCGCGGCCTGTTCGGCGGGCGCCAGGCGATGGGCGCGCACGCCGCGGCGCCGGCCGAGGGCGCGCCGCGCGATCTGGGCAACTACTGGGTCGACGTGACCCGCGCCACCGTGCGCTTCATGCTGCCGCTGTGCTTGGTCTGGGCGGTGCTGCTGACGTCGCAGGGCGTGCCTTCGACCTTGCAAGGAGCGGCCAGCGTCGCGCCGCTCGACCACAGCGCGGGGCTGAAGGATCAGAAAATACCTATGGGGCCGGTCGCGTCCATGGTCGCGGCCAAGCAGCTCGGCACCAACGGCGGCGGCTGGTACGGCCCGAACAGCGCGGTGCCGCTGGAGAACCCCACGCCGTTCGCCAACCTGCTGGAAACCCTGGCGCTGATCCTGATCCCGGTCGCGGTGACTTTCATGATCGGCCCGTTCACCGGCCGCCGGCGATTCACCGCTCTGGTGTTCGGCAGCATGCTGCTGATGTCGGTGATCTCCACCGGCCTGACCGTCGGTTCGGAAGCTTATTCGTCGAGCAGCGCCGACGTCGCCCTGATGGAAGGCAAGGAGACCCGTTTCGGCGCCGGCGATTCGGCGCTGTGGAGCGCGCTGACCACGCAGAGCAGCAACGGCTCGGTCAACGCCATGCACGACTCGCTGGCACCGCTGACCGGCGCGATGGCGATGGTCAACATGTTGATCAACGCGATCTGGGGCGGCATCGGTTGCGGCCTGCAGCAGTTCCTGGTCTATCTGCTGCTGTCGGTGTTCCTCGCCGGGCTGATGACCGGACGCACGCCGGAACTGTTCGGCCGCAAGATCGAAGCGCCGGAAGTGCGCTTGCTGGCCCTGCTGATCCTGCTGCAACCGCTGGTCGTGCTGGGCTTCAGTGCGATCGCCCTGGCGGTTCCGTCGATCACCGGCAACTCCAATCCGGGCTTCCATGGCATCAGCCAGGTGTTCTACGAGTACACCTCGGCCTACGCCAACAACGGCTCGGGCTTCGAGGGGCTCGGCGATGCGAGCTATTGGTGGAACCTGAGCTGTGCCGCCGTACTCGCCCTCGGCCGCTATCCTGCGCTGATCATTCCACTCGCGGTCGCCGGCCTGCTGTCGCGCAAACGCGTTGCGCCGGAAAGCGCCGGCACCCTGCACGCCGAAACGCCGACCTTCGCCCTGACCCTGATCGCGGTGATCGTGGTCCTGACCGTCCTGCAATTCATGCCCGCGCTGGTGCTCGGCCCCGTCGCCGATCACCTGACGCTGTCTGCCAGCGCCGCGCCGGCGCCGAGCAGCCCCGCTCTCTGAGGTAAGCCATCGTGACCGAACAAACCCATCTCGGAGTGCAGCGCCGCCATTCGGCGGTCGCCGGCCTCGACGCCGCCGGCGTACGCGCGGCCGTGCTCGAATCTTTCCTCAAACTGTCGCCGCGCCATGCCGTGCACAGCCCGATCATGGCCGTGGTGCTGCTCGGCACGGTCCTGTCGGGGCTGATCACGGTGTTCGTGCCCGGGCACCTCGGCTTCGGCGCCGCGGTCACCGCGATCCTGCTGGTGACGGTGTTGTTCGCCAACTTCGCCGAAGCCGTGGCCGAAGCGCGCGGCCGCGGCCAGGCGGCGTCCCTGCGCGCAGCGCGGCGGGACCTGGTCGCGCGCAAGCTCGACACCGTCGGCCATAACGAAACCCGCGTGCCGGCGTCGAGCTTGAAGCCCGGCGACCGGGTCATCGTTTCGGCCAACGAGCTGATCCCGGCCGACGGCGAAATCGTGCGCGGCCTGGCGACGATCAACGAGTCGGCGGTGACCGGCGAATCCGCGCCGGTGCTGCGCGAGGCCGGCACCGACCGCTCCGGCGTGATCGGCGGCACCAAGGTGCTGTCGGACGAGATCGTGATCGAAGTCAGCGCCGAACCCGGCCACAGCTTCCTCGACCGCATGATCGCCTTGGTCGAGGGCGCCAACCGGCAGAAGACGCCGAACGAGATCGCCCTGACCATGCTGCTCGCGGCGATGACCCTGACCTTTCTGATCGTGGTCGCGACCCTGCCGTTCTTCGCCGGCTTCGTCGGCGCCAAGCTCGACCCGCTATTGCTGATCGCGCTGCTCGTGTGCCTGATCCCGACCACCATCGGCGGCCTGTTGCCGGCGATCGGCATCGCCGGCATGAACCGCGCGCTGTCGGCGAACGTGCTGGCGAAATCCGGCAAGGCGGTCGAAATCGCCGGCGACGTCGACGTGCTGCTGCTCGACAAGACCGGCACCATCACCCACGGCGACCGCCAGGCGACCGCGTTCCATCCGCTCGCCGGCGTCGATCATGCGCAGTTGCGCGACGCCGCCCTGCTGTCCTCGCTCGCCGACCCCACGCCGGAAGGCAAGTCCATCGTGCGTCTGGCGCGCGAACTGCACAGCGCCGTGGCCGAGCCCGAGCGCGCCGACTACGTCCAGTTCACCGCGCAGACCCGCATGTCCGGCGTCGATCTGCCGGCCGAGGCCGCCGGCGGCGCACGTTCGATCCGCAAGGGCGCGGGCGATGCGATCTCCCAGCACGTGCGATCGCTCGGTGGCGAGGCGACCTCGGAACTCACCGCGCGCATCGAACAAGTGGCACGCGGCGGAGCTACTCCGCTGGTGGTGTCCGAAGGGCGCCACGTGCTTGGCGTGGTGGAGCTTTCCGACGTGGTCAAGCACGGCGTCAAGGAACGCTTCGCCCGCCTGCGCGCCATGGGCGTGCGCACGATCATGATCACCGGCGACAACCCGCTCACCGCCGCCGCGATCGCCGCCGAGGCCGGCGTCGACGACTACATCGCCGAGGCCCGGCCCGAGGACAAACTCGCGCGCATCCGTGCCGAGCAGGCCGGCGGCCGCCTGGTGGCGATGGTCGGAGACGGCACCAACGACGCACCGGCGCTGGCCCAGGCCGATGTCGGCCTGGCGATGAACTCCGGCACCCAGGCGGCGAAAGAGGCCGGCAACATGGTCGACCTGGATTCCGACCCGGCCAAGCTGTTGGCGGTGGTCGAGGTCGGCAAGCGACAGCTGATCACCCGCGGCGCGCTGACCACGTTCTCGCTCGCCAACGACGTATCCAAGTATTTCGCGATCCTGCCGGCCTTGTTCGCCGCGGCGATCCCGCAAATGGCCGCGCTCAACGTCATGCGTTTGTCGAACCCGAACAATGCCGTGCTGGCCGCCTTGATCTTCAACGCGATCATCATTCCTGCGCTGATCCCGCTCGCCCTCGCCGGCGTGCGCTTCAAGCCGGCGACCGCGGTCGCCCTGCTGCGCCGGAACATGCTGGTCTACGGGCTTGGCGGCGTGTTACTGCCGTTCGTGGCGATCAAACTCATCGACATGGCCTTGGTTGCGATCTTCTGAACCATCGCGCCACCACGGCCCTGCTCTCGCGGGAGCAGGGCCGCGCCGAGGGCCTCGCACGCCTCGCCGCCCACCACAGGACACCCACATGAACACCCATCCCATCCAGCCCGCCCAGATCGACGACCGTGTCCCGCTGCGCGCGCCGCTGCTGTTCGCCGCCGTCGCCCTGCTCGGCTTCGGCCTGCTTTATTCGCTGACCGCCACCCTGCTCGGAAGCCTGGCGTTTCCGTGGCAGGCGACCGGCAGCCTGGTCGAACGCGACGGCCGTGCGGTGGGCTCGGAGCTGATCGCCCAACCCTTCGCCGCCGACCGCTATTTCCAGCCCCGGCCCTCGGCCGCCAATTACGACCCGATGGCCGCCGCCGGCAGCAACCTCGCGCGCAGCAACCCGGACCTGCGCAAGCGCATCGCCGAGACTACCGCCGCCGTGGCCGAGCGCGAAGGCATCGCGCCGTCGCAGGTGCCGGCCGAACTGGCGACCCAATCCGGCGGCGGCCTCGATCCCCACCTGTCCCCGCGCGCCGTGCGGATCCAGGCCGCCCGTGTGGCGCGCGTTCGCGGCCTCGACAGCGCGCATGTCGAACGGCTGATCGCCGCCCATACCGAAGCCCCGCAGTTCGGTTTGCTTGGCGAGCCGAGAGTGAACGTACTCAAGCTCAACCTGGCCCTCGATGCGGCGCGCTGAGGCGACGCTGGTCGCCGCGGTTTCGCGGCGAGGCCGAATGCCCGCGGTCGCGGCTCGCGCCGCTCCTGCCCAAGAGCGGCGTCGTCGTTGAAGCGATCATTTGCTGTTGCTGTTGCCGTTGCCGTTGCCGTTGCCGTGCGTCGTTTCGCACTAGCGAAGGCAACAGAAGACCCGGAGGGCGGCCTGCACGGATGCAGGCCGTTTTTCATCGGGACAGGGAGGTCCCGTATGAAAAATCCCTGCGCATGCACCGCTCGCGCGGGCCCTTGATTCAAAGAAAAGTACTTTTCTTTGGTTACCTTTCTTTTGTTGCTTTAGACAAAAGAAAGTAACCCGCCGCTTTAGTGGCGGAAGCTTTGGGTTTGATCTTGATTTTGATCTATTGAACGAAAGAAGCGCCGCAAGACCGCCACAGCGATGTCGCGGCTTGCGCCGCTCCTACCCTGGCGAAAGCGCACCGCTTCGGCGAATGACGACAACCTCGCTATCTCTACGCGTCCAGCGTTCGCGACTCACGTCGCTCCTACAGGGGATAGCTTCGCACCAGGCCGATGCGGAAACCCCAGGGCGATAGCCTCGCGCACCGCGCCGATGCGCAAGCCCCACCCGCAAACCGCCACCCCCTCCCTACACCTCCCTCACCCACCCAGCGCACAATCCCCCTCATGACCGACCCGCGCAGCGCCCAAGCCGATGCCCTGATGGGCGAACTGCAACGCCAGGGCGCCGGGCGCCTGACGATCTTTCTCGGCGCAGCGCCCGGCGTCGGCAAAACCTATGCCATGCTCGGGCGGGCACGCGAGCTGCAGCGGCGCGGGGTCGATACGGTCGTCGCCATCGTCGAAACCCACGGCCGCGCCGAAACCGGCGCGCTGGTCGAAGGCCTCGAGGTGCTGCCGCGCAAGCGCCTGGATTATCAGGGACGTGCGCTCGACGAGATGGACCTCGATGCGGTGCTCGCGCGCAAGCCCGCGGTCGCGCTGGTCGACGAGCTCGCCCATCGCAATGCCCCGGGCAGCCGTCACCAGCGGCGCTGGCAGGACGTGCTGGAACTGCTCGACGCCGGCATCGACGTCTACACCACGATCAACATCCAGCACCTGGAAAGTCTCAACGACGTCATCCATCGGATCACCGGCGTGCGGGTCAGCGAGACCGTCCCGGATGCGCTGTTCGACCGCCTGCGCGACATCGTCCTGGTCGATCTGCCGCCGCGCGAGCTGATCGAGCGTCTGCAACAGGGCAAGGTCTATGTGCCCGAGCAGGCCGCGCATGCGCTGCAGGCGTTCTTCTCCCCCTCGAACCTGACCGCCTTGCGCGAGCTGGCGATGCAGACCGCCGCCGACCGGGTCGACAGCGATCTGCGCGAGGCCCAGGCTGCGCGCGGTCTGCCCGGGGTGCCGTTGCGGCGCGCGGTGATGGTGGCGATCGACGGCCTCGGCCAGTCCGAGTATCTGGTCCGCGTCGCGCGGCGCCTCGCCGAGCGCCGCGATGCTCCCTGGCTGGTCGTCACCGTGCAGACCGGCGCCTCGCCGGAGGAGGCGCGCCAGTCCGAACTCGACCGCGCCTTCGCCCTGGCCCGGCGGCTCGGCGGCGACACCGCGGTGTTGCACGGCAACAGCGTCGTCGACGCCCTGCTCGACCACGGCGAACGCGCCGGCGTGTCGACCATCGTGCTCGGCCGCACCCGCGAACGGCCGTTGGCGCGCATGGTCAACCGCACCCTGACCCAGCAACTGATCCAGCGCGGCGCGCATTACGAACTGACCATCGTCAGCACGCCGGAGGCGCGCGCCCGCGCCCGCCGTTCGCTGCGCCAGAGCGGCACCTTCCTGCGCAGCCTGCTGACCCGCAGCGACGCCGGCCTGGCCGTGGTCGCCGCGAGCGTCGCCACCGCGCTGGCCTGGGTCGCCGAGCGCTGGATCGGGCTGGGCGACCTGTCGCTGATCTTCATCGTTGCGGTGGTCGTGGTCGCCGCGCGCACCCGCATGACCGCGGCGGTGATCGCCTCGGTCCTGTGTTTCCTCGCCTACAACTTCTTCTTCATCGAGCCGCGCTTCACCCTGCTGATCGGCGCGCGCCAGGGCGTGGCGACGGTGCTGTTGTTCCTGGCCGCGGCGCTGGTCGCCGGGCGCCTGGCCTCGAAGCTGCGCATGCAGGTGCTCGCGCTGCGCGCCTCCAATGCGCATGCCACCGAACTGCAGACTCTGGGCCGCGAACTGGCGACCGCGGCCGACGTCGGCCAGGTGGTGCGCGCCGGCCGCGACGCGCTCAAGCGTTCGCTCGGCGCAGAGGCCTTCATCTACATAGGCGCGACCCCGATGCACGGCGAGCCACTGCCGGAGATGGGCGACAAGGACCGCGCCGCCGCCGACTGGAGCCTCAAGCATCGCCAACCCGCCGGGCGCTACACCGACACGCTGGCCGGCTCGGACTGGTGGCTGCTGCCGCTGCAGGGCAACGGCGCCGCCGACGCGCCGGCCGCGGGCGTGATCGGGCTGCGTTTTCCGCCGTCGTCGACCCGGCTGGGGCCCGAGCAACGCCGCCTGGCCGAAGCGATGACCGACGACGTCGCCCAGGCGGTGCTGCGCACGCGCCTGGTCGCCGATCTCGAGGACTCGCGCGTCAGCGGCGAGACCGAGCGCCTGCGTTCGGCCCTGCTGTCCTCGGTCTCGCACGACCTGCGCTCGCCGCTGGCCTCGATCATCGGCGCCGCCAGCAGCCTGGACAGCTATGCCGAGGCGATGCCGCGCGAAGACCGGCACAGCCTGCTCGAGACCATCCGCATCGAAGGCGAGCGCCTGGATCGCTACATCCAGAACCTGCTCGACATGACCCGGCTCGGCCATGGCGGGCTGGCGCTCAATCGCGACTGGATCGGCGTCGACGAGTTGATCGGCTCGGCGGTGACGCGGCTGCAGCGCTACGAGCCGCGGGCGCGCTTCGAGTTGCGCATCGAGCCCGGGCTGCGCCCGATCTGGGTGCATCCGGCGCTGGTCGAGCAGGCGCTGTTCAACGTGATCGAAAATGCGGTGAAGTTCTCGCCGCCGGACGCGGCGGTGACCATCGACGCGCGCCAGGTCGACGGCGAACCCGGCGCCGGCCCGGCGCGGGTGCTGCGCATCGACGTCAGCGACCGCGGCCCCGGCATCCCCGAAGACGAACGCGCGCGGATCTTCGACATGTTCTACAGCGTCGGCCGCGGCGATAGAGGCGGCGGCGAGCGCGGCCGCCAGGGCACCGGCCTGGGCCTGGCGATCTGCCAGGGCATGATCGGCGCGCATGGCGGCAACGTGGTCGCCCTGCCTGGTTTGGCCGACGAGCAGGGTCGTCGCGGCACCACGATCCGGATTACCCTGCCGCCCATCGAACCCATCGAACCCATCGCGCCCGCCGCCCCATGACCGAGGACCGCGTCCCGCCTTCCGCCACGACCCCGCCGGCGCGCGTGCTGGTGATCGACGACGAGCCGCAGATCCGCAAGTTCCTGGACATCGCGCTGCGCGCCCAGGGTTATGCGGTGGAGCTGGCCGACACCGGCGGCGCCGGCCTGGAGGCTCTCGCCACGCGCGGCGCCGACCTGGTCGTGCTCGACCTCGGCCTGCCCGATCGCGACGGCCACGACGTGCTGCGCGAACTGCGCCAGTGGTCGAGCGTGCCGGTGATCCTGCTCACCGTGCGCGCCGGCGAGGCCGAGAAGGTCGCCGCGCTCGACGGCGGCGCCAACGACTACGTGACCAAACCGTTCGGCGTACAGGAACTCATGGCGCGGATCCGCGCCCTGCTGCGCGCGCACGGCCCGCAAGGCGAGGCCCTGCCGGTGTTCGACGACGGCCGCCTGCACATCGACCTGGCCCGCCGCGAGGTGAGCCTGGACGGAGAAGCGGTGGTGTTGGCGCGCAAGGAATATGCCCTGCTGGCGATGCTGGTGCAGCACGCCGGCCGCGTGGTCACCCAGCCGCAGTTGCTGCGCGAACTGTGGGGCCCGACCCACCAGGAAGACACCCACTACCTGCGCATTTTGGTCGGCAAACTGCGCCACAAACTGGGCGACGACGCCGCCGCACCGCGCTACATCGCGACCGAACCCGGCGTGGGGCTGCGCTTCATCGAGAAGCGTTAAGTCGGACAGGCGTTCGTGCCTTCGTAGAAACGGCAGTTGTCGGCAATCCACCACCCCATCGCGCTCTAGGGATAGGAGCGGCGCGAGCCGCGACACCGACCCCTCAGTTGCGACACCAGCGCGGTGGTGCGGTCGCGGCCCATGACTGCAGGAGATCCCGTGAGCGACGTCTCGCCGGCGTGCCCGCAATCCACCACCCACCGTGCTCTAGGGATAGGAGCGGCGCGAGCCGCGACACCGACCTTGCAGTCGCTATGCCACGCGGTCGCGGCTTGCGCCGCTCCTACAAGACTGCGGCCGATCGCCGCGAGGTCATGGCAACGCTGTCGCGGCTTACACCGCTCTTACAAGGGGTGCAAAAGTTGCGGCGCGAGGTCGTGGCGGTGCGGTCGCGACTTGCGTCGCTCCCGCCCTGACGGGCTGCCGTCGGCCTCGACGCAAGATCGAGGCGGCGCTGTCGCGGCTTACGCCACTGCTATAAGGGGTCGCTCGCGCGCAACACAGCTAAGACCGCCATCGAAATGCATCGTCGGACAAAATTCGCGCGCAAAGAAAAACCCGGCAATCTCGCGATTGCCGGGTTTCTTTGTATGGCGCGCCCGGAAGGATTCGAACCTCCGACCCCCAAGTTCGTAGCCTGGTGCTCTATCCAGCTGAGCTACGGGCGCTGAGTTGAAAAATTATGACGGACGTTTTTCTGTTCGTCAACATTTTCTGTTTTGCTCTTTACCGCCTCATCGGCTGCGAAAACCCCGATAAATCGGTAAAGCCGCCGGAAGCGGCTCTTTGTAACTGGCGGAGAGTGAGGGATTCGAACCCTCGATAGAGCTTTTGACCCTATACTCCCTTAGCAGGGGAGCCCCTTCAGCCTCTCGGGCAACTCTCCGCATCACTTAAAGCGGTGCGGGCGGGAAGCATAACGGCTCACCCGATTCGCAGCAAACTTTTTTTATCAGCCGCCGGTGTTCTTGCCCGAGTCGTCCGACGCATCCTCGCCGCGCTGGATGCGCTGATAGATCTCTTCGCGATGGACTGCGACATCTTTGGGTGCGGTAATACCGATACGCACCTGGTTTCCCTTGACGCCGAGCACGGTGACAGTCACCGAGTCGCCGATCATCAGGGTTTCGCCGACGCGACGCGTCAGGATCAGCATTGAAAACCTCCTCGAGCCGGCACCGCAGCGCCGGCGTTGGCATTCTTTTCCATCAGGAAGAATGCTTCAATTTGTACACAAACGTGAACCATCTTAGCGACCGGTCAAACCCGGTCGCAAGCGATAGAAGTCACTGTTCGCCATTCATACAAGCCTACTCTCAACCCACTGCGCCACGCCCGCAAGAGCCTTCGACAACGCAGGGCCGTCGTCGCCGCCGCCCTGCGCCATGTCCGGGCGGCCGCCGCCTTTACCGTTGATCTGACTGGCAACGTGGGCGAGCAGTTCCCCCGCCTTGACCTTGCCAGCCGCGCTTCCGTTCACTCCGGCGACCAAAGCCGCCTTACCGTCGCTGGCTCCGGCCAGCACGATTACCGCATCGCCGAGCTGCTGCTTGAGGCTATCTACCGCCTCGCGCAACGCCTTGGCGTCAAAACCTTCCAGCCGGGTCGCGACCACCCGCACCCCGCCGATCTGCGCCGCCGAGGCGGCCAGGTCGGTCGCGGCGCCGGAGGCGGCCTTGGCCTTGATCGATTCGAGCTCGCGTTCGAGCTTCTTCTGCCGGTCCAGCAGGGCCCGCAGCTTGTCGGCCAGGTCCGCGGCATTGCCGCCGAGCAGGCGCGCGGCCTGCTCCAGGCGCTGCTCCTCCTCGGTCACGTAGTCCAGCGCGCCCTGCCCGGTCAGCGCCTCGATCCGGCGCACGCCGGCCTGGACGCCGCTCTCGGAGACGATCTTGAACAGGCCTATGTCGCCGGTGCGCGAGACGTGCGTGCCGCCGCAGAGCTCGGTCGAAGCCTCGCCCATCCGCAGCACGCGCACGCGGTCGCCGTACTTCTCGCCGAACAGCGCCATCGCGCCGAACTCCAGGGCTTCCTGCATGCCCATCTGGTGGACTTCGGCCTCGTAGTTGCGGCGCACGTCGGCGTTGACCTGGCGCTCGATCTCGGCGAGCTCGGCGTCGGTCATCGGGTTGAAGTGCGAGAAATCGAAGCGCAGGCGGTCCGGGGCGACCAGCGAGCCCTTCTGGGTCACATGGTCGCCGAGCACGCGGCGCAGGGCCGCATGCAGCAGGTGGGTCGCCGAATGGTTGAGCACGGTCGCGGCGCGGCGCGCCTCGTCGACCGCGCCCAGGACCCGGTCGCCGCGCTTGAGGGTGCCGGCGGTCAGCTCGCCGATGTGGCCGTGGAACTGCCCGGCGAACTTCTGGGTGTCGCGGACCAGGAAGCGGGTACCGGCTTCGTCGAGCTCGCCGGAGTCGCCGACCTGGCCGCCGCTTTCAGCGTAGAACGGGCTGCGATCGAGGATCACCACCGCGTTGTCGCCGGCCGCGATCTGCTCGACCGGCATGCCGTCGCGCAGCAGGGCGACGACTTCCAGGCCGCCCTCGGTCAGGCGGTCGTAACCGAGGAATTCGGTCGGGGCCAGCTTGGCGGCGAGTTCGGCCGGCATCGTGGTCTTGCTGCCGAAGTCGGCGCCTTCGCGGCCGCCCTGCTTCTGCTTGGCCATGGCGGCGTCGTAGCCCTCCATGTCCAGGGTCAGGCCGCGCTCGCGCGCGATGTCGGCGGTCAGATCGGTCGGGAAGCCGTAGGTATCGTAGAGGCGGAACACGTCGATGCCGGGGATCACGCCGGTCGAGCGCTCGGCCACTTCGTCGAAGATGCGCATGCCCGAATCGAGGGTCTGCGAGAAGCGTTCCTCTTCGGCCAGCAGCGCGCGCTCGACGAACTCACGCTTGGCCGCCAGCTCCGGATAGCCCTCGCCCATCACCTCGACCAGCGCCGGCACCATCAGGTGGAAAAAGGGCTTCTTCTGCCCCAGCATCCAGCCGTGGCGCAGCGCGCGGCGGATGATCCGGCGCAGCACGTAGCCGCGGCCGTCGTTGGACGGCAGCACACCGTCGACGATCAGGAAGGAACAAGCGCGGATGTGATCGGCGATCACCCGCAGCGACTTGTTCTGTAGATCCTGCGTGCCGGTGAAGCGCGCGGCTGCGGCGATCAGGTGGCGGAACAGGTCGATGTCGTAGTTGCCGTGCACGCCCTGCAGCACCGCCGCCAGACGCTCCAGGCCCATGCCGGTGTCGACGCACGGCGCCGGCAACGGCAGCAGACTGCCGTCGGGCTGGCGGTCGAACTGCATGAAGACCAGGTTCCAGATCTCGATGAAGCGGTCGCCGTCCTCGTCGGGCGAACCCGGCGGGCCGCCGGCGATGTGGTCGCCGTGGTCGTAGAAGATCTCGGTGCAGGGACCGCAGGGACCGGTGTCGGCCATCTGCCAGAAGTTGTCCGAGGCGAACGGCGCACCCTTGTTGTCGCCGATGCGGACGATGCGCTCGGCCGGCACGCCGATCTTCTGGTTCCACAGCGCATAGGCCTCGTCATCGGTGTGATAGACGGTGACCAGCAGGCGCTCCGGCGCCAGGCCCCAGACCTTGGTCAGCAGCTCCCAGGCCCAGACGATGGCGTCTTCCTTGAAGTAGTCGCCGAACGACCAGTTGCCGAGCATCTCGAAGAAGGTGTGGTGACGCGCGGTGTAGCCGACCTGATCGAGATCGTTGTGCTTGCCGCCGGCGCGCAGGCAACGCTGGACGTCGGCCGCGCGCACGTAGCCGGGCTTTTCGCTGCCGAGGAAGACGTTCTTGAATTGCACCATGCCCGAGTTGGTGAACAACAACGTCGGGTCGTTGGCCGGCACCAACGGTGCCGACGGCACGATGGTGTGGCCTTTGCCCCGAAAGAACTCGAGGAAATCGCTGCGGATTTCAGTGGTGGTTTTCATGCCTGGGATTATTTGCCTGGTCGGGAGCGGTGCCGCTCGACCGAACCCATGCCACCACGAGGGAGGCATCGACTGGAACAGGCAACCCGGGACCCGAAAGCCGCGTAGCCTAACAGGCCCGAGGGCCTTATGTGCAAGGCCGTACGGCAAATATGTCCGACCGTTCAGTCGTCGATAGCGGAACGGTTCGCATTACGCGCCGTATCGCCGTCGAAGCCCCGCCGCATCAGCAGATCGGCGGCCTTGCGCCGGCGCACCGGGTCGGCGGCGAAGTCCTCGCCGTAGCGGCGCCGGACCAGGTCGCGGGCGTTCTGCAGCCAATCGCCCTCGTAGCCGTCCAGGGCGTCGGCGATGGTCTGGCTGTCGAGGCCGTGGGTGGCCAGTTCGGCCCGGATGTGCAGGGGCCCATAGCCATTGCCGGCGCGGCTTCGGACCATGCTTTCGGCGAAGCGGGCGTCGTTCTGCCAGCCGGCCTCGGCCAGCTTGGCGACTGCGGTTTCGACCTCGCCGGCATCGAGGCCGCGGGAGGTCAGCTTGCGGGTCAGTTCCTTGCGCGAATGCTCGCGCCGGGTCAGCAAGCCGAGCGCGCGCTGGGTCGGGCTCTGCTCGCGCGGCGCCCGCCGGCGCTGGCCCCGGCCCGAACCCCTGGCGTGGCTTAGACTTTCGTCGAACAGTGCACTGGGTCGATCTTCCGCGAAGGGCTCGGAGCCCGGATCGCCCGGATCGGCGCCGCGGGCCAGCTCCGCCTCGACGCGGTCGGCCTCGGGCCAGGCCGACCCGGCCGGATCCTCCGCCCCGCGCCCTGCCGGGCGCGCGCCGCGGCCGCCGAAACCGCTGTTTCCGTAGGATTTCGAGCCAAAGGGCTTCGAACCGAAGGGCTTCGAACCGAAGCTTTGGGAGCCGGACCGTTTCGAACCCGGGGACGGTTTGAGGCCCGAACGCTTGGATCCGAAGCCGCCGCCGGAGAACCCGGAGCGAGGACGGCTGTCCCGGTCCGACGGGTCGGCGGAGTTCCCGTCCATGTCCTGGGCCCCGTCCGGCGTAGAAGAGCGGTCCAGACCGGAAGCGACAGGCTCCGGGACCGGCTTCGGCACCGCAGCGCCGGCCTCGATCGCACGCATCCGCGCACGCAGCTCCTCGCGAAGCAGCGTGTCGCGGCCGGACCTGGGCTTGGGCTTGGGGCCGGTCTGCCCGGTCTGCTCGCCCTGCCCGTCCGGGTCTTCGGCGCCGCTGTCGCGACGCCGATCGTCATCCCAACCGTCGTGCCGACTCGACGTCATGGCGCCTTAACCGTTCACAGCCGCGCCTCTCAGAGCCGGGCGATCATTCCTCGATGGCTTCGTCGCGCGGGGCATCGCTCGGGACGAACTTCTCGCGCAAGGTCGCCTCGAGACGCGCGGCCAGTTCGGGATTCTCCTTGAGGTACTGGCGGGCGTTTTCCTTGCCCTGGCCGATACGCTCGTCGCCGCAGCTGTACCAGGCGCCCGACTTCTCGATCAACTTGGCTTCCACGCCCATGTCGATCAGCTCGCCTTCGCGCGAAATGCCTTCGCCGTAGAGGATTTCGGTCAGGACCTGCTTGAACGGGGGGGCCAGCTTGTTTTTGACGACCTTGATCTTGGTCTGGTTGCCGATGATCTCGTCGCCCTTCTTGATCGCGCCGATGCGGCGGATGTCCAGGCGCACCGAGGCGTAGAACTTGAGCGCGTTGCCGCCGGTGGTCACTTCCGGGCTCTGGCCCGGCATCATTACGCCGATCTTCATGCGCAGCTGGTTGATGAAGATCACCAGGGTGTTGGAGCGCTTGATGTTGCCGGTCAGCTTGCGCAGCGCCTGGCTCATCAGGCGGGCCTGCAGGCCCGGCAGCTGGTCGCCCATCTCGCCTTCGATTTCGGCCTTCGGGGTCAGCGCGGCGACCGAGTCGACCACTACCATGTCCACCGCAGCCGAACGCACCAGCATGTCGGCGATTTCGAGCGCCTGCTCGCCGGTGTCGGGCTGCGAGACCAGCAGGTCGTCGATGTTGACGCCGAGCTTGCCGGCGTAGATCGGGTCGAGCGCGTGCTCGGCGTCGATGAAGGCCGCGGTGCCGCCGTTCTTCTGGCATTCGGCGATGGCCTGCAGGGTCAGCGTGGTCTTGCCCGAGGACTCCGGGCCGTAGATCTCGACGACACGGCCCTTGGGCAGGCCACCGATGCCGAGGGCGATGTCGAGCATCAGCGAGCCGGTGCCGATGACTTCGGCCGCTTCGACCGCGCGGTCGCCCATGCGCATCACCGAGCCCTTGCCGAACTGCTTCTCGATCTGGCTCAGAGCGGCGGAAAGGGCGCGCTTTTTGTTCTCGTCCATGGTGGTGTCCTTAAGTCGTGTCGTGGTGAGAGGAAATTAAAGGAGGCGGATCGCAGAGGCTGAGACCGCGGCGCCTGAAGGCAAATTATCGCTCGGCGCGGCGGCGGTCAGCCGGGCGCAGGCCTGCGCGGGAGTCGGATTTTTCCGCGAAAACGCCGCGGAAACCGCCTCGTCCAGGCCTTGCAGCGCGGCTTGCGCGGCAGGCACGGCGGCGCAGGCGCGCAGCGAGCCGTAGCGATCGACGTTCGGGTCGGGCTTCGCGCGGGCCATCTCAGCGGTTCGGCCGGACCAGGCCGCAG
Organism: Lysobacter sp. 1R34A; assembly: GCF_051217035.1. Taxonomy (NCBI): domain Bacteria; kingdom Pseudomonadati; phylum Pseudomonadota; class Gammaproteobacteria; order Lysobacterales; family Lysobacteraceae; genus Lysobacter; species Lysobacter sp. 1R34A. Next base: position 72,932 of record NZ_JBPKJP010000004.1, on the reverse strand, counting down.
TACAGGCCCTCGATCGCGAAATCCTGATCGGGCTGGACCTCGATCGGCGCGTAGTCGGGGTTGCGCGGCAGCAGGCGGATGCGGTCCTTGCCGATCTTGAGCAACTTGACGGTGATTTCGTCGTCGATGCGCGCGACCACGATCTGCCCCGAGCGTGCGTCGCGGGTGCGGTGCACGCCGATCAGGTCGCCGTCGAAAATGCCCTCGTCGCGCATCGAATCGCCCTTGACCTTGAGCAGGTAATCCGGCGACGGAAAGAACATGTTGCGGTCGAGCAGGACGTAGCTGTCGGCGCCGGCGTCCGCGCCGATCGGCGCCCCGGCGGCGACCCGGCCGAGCACCGGCAGGCGGATCGCCTCCTCGTTCGCCGACATCAGCCCCAGCTCGCGCTGCGCCTGCGGCGGCGGCTGCAGCACGCGGATGCCGCGCGCCCGGCCGGGCATGCGTTCGATCGCGCCGGCGGTCTCGAGCGCGTCGAGGTGGTATTGCGCCGCGCGCACGCCCTTGAAGCCGAAGGCCTTGGCGATTTCGGTCTGCGACGGCGGGAAACCCTCGGCGTCGATCCGTTCGGCGATCAGCGCGAGGATGGCTTGCTGAGTGTCGGTGAGGTTCATGGTTAGTAGTATTACTACTAACAAACCACCCAGGCAAGTGTTTCGGCAGGTCATTTAATTGACAAAGTCAAACAATTACTTAGCCTGGGCTCTCGCCCGGGAGAGCCGACATGACCGCCGTTGCCACGACCGCCGAGGTCGATACCGTCCGCGCCTTCAACCGCTTCTATACCCGCCGGATCGGCGTGCTGCAGGAGGACCTGCTGGGCAGCCCGTTCCCGCTGACCCAGGCCCGGGTGCTGTTCGAACTCGCCCAGCGCGAACCGGTCGCCGCACGCGCGATCGGCGACGCGCTCGGCCTCGACCCCGGCTATCTGAGCCGCATCCTGCAGGGGTTCGCCAACGACGGCCTGATCGAGAAAGCTCGCTCCGAACAGGACGCGCGCAGCTTCGTGCTGACTTTGTCGGCGAAGGGCCGCGAGGCGTTCGCCGTGCTCGACCGCAGTTCGCACGAGTCGACCGCGGCGATGCTGTCGGCCTTGTCGGCACTGGATAGGGACCGCCTGCTGCGCGCGGTCCGCGAGGCCGAACAGGCCTTGTCGACGCCCTCGCTGCCTGCCTCGCAGCGCCTGCGGATACGCGAGCACCGGATCGGCGACATCGGCTGGGCGATCGAACGGCACGGACGGCTGTACGCCGACGAATACGGCTGGAATGGCGAGTTCGAGGCTCTGGTCGCGACCTTGTTCGCGGGTTTCGCGAGCCGCCATGATCCGCGGTACGAGCGCTGCTGGATCGCCGAACTCGACGGCGAACGCGTCGGCTGCGTGTTCGTGGTGCGCAACGAGGGCGATGCCGCGACCGCGCAACTGCGCTGCCTGCTGGTCGATCCGCGCGCCCGCGGCCTGGGCGTCGGCCGGCGCCTGGTCGACACCTGCATCGCGTTCGCGCGCGAGGCCGGTTATCGGCGAATGCTGCTGTGGACCAACGACGTGCTGAACTCGGCGCGCCGGATCTACGAAGCCTGCGGTTTCGAACTGATCGAGCAGTCGCCGCACCACAGCTTCGGCCACGACCTGGTCGGCCAGGTCTGGGCGCGCGAACTGGATTGACCGGGCGGAACGGATCGGGCGGATCGGCGTGGACGAACCGGATCGAGTCCGATCAAGGGGAGCCCGATCAAGTAAAGCCGAACCAGGCAAACCGAATAATGCCGACCATCGCGGGCATGGCCGCCGCTGCGGCCGCGCTCGTGCGATTAGCCGCTGCGGCCTCAGCCGGTCAGCGATTGCATCGCGTGCAGGGCGGCGGCGACGGTCTTGCGCCGCACCGCTTCGCGATCTCCGTCGAAATGGAAGACTTCGGCCATCGGGTAACCGCCGCGGCGTTTCCAGGCGATCCAGACCGTGCCGACCGGCTTGCCCTCGGTGCCGCCGCCGGGGCCCGCGATGCCGGTCACCGCGACCGCGATGGTGGCGCCGGTGTTGGCCAGGGCGCCGGAGACCATCTCGATCACCGTCTCGCGGCTGACCGCGCCGTATTGCTCCAGGGTCTGCGGGCGCACGCTGAGCAGCGACTGCTTGGCCTCGTAGCTGTAGGCGACGATGCCGCAGCCGAACCAGGCCGACGAGCCGGCGATGTCGGTCAGGGTCTTGGCGATCCAGCCGCCGGTGCAGCTCTCGGCGGTGACCAGCATGTGGTGGTTGAGGCGTGCCGCCTCGCCGAGTCGTTCGGCGAGGCCACGCAGGGCGGTGTCGCTGGTATCGGGCGTCATGGCGCCACTATAGCGGGCGTCGCGGCTCAGGCTTTGCGGTGACGGTCCGGATGCGTCATCGCGGCCAGCGGAACAGCATCACGACCGCTCAGGGCAGGAGCGGCGCAAGCCGCGACAGGGACGCAGGGTTGCATCGGGCGGCGGCGTCGATGAGGCGGCGCGGTCGCGGCTTGCGCCGCTCCTACCCTGAGAGCCAAGGCAGCACGACCTGCCCTGTAGGAGCGGCGTGAGCCGCGACAGGAGACGCGGGGTTGCATCGGGTGGCGTCATCGATGAGGCGGCGCGGTCGCGACTTGCGCCGCTCCTACCCTGAGAGCCAAGGCAACACTAAGTGCCCTGCCCTGTAGGAGCGGCGTAAGCCGCGACAGGAGACGCGGGGTTGCATCGGTGGCGTCGTCGATGAGGCGACGCGGTCGCGGCTTGCGCCGCCCCTACCCTGAGAGCCAAGGCAGCACGACCTGCCCTGCCCTGTAGGAGCGGCGCAAGCCGCGACAGGAGACGCCGGGTTGCATGGGGTGGCGTCGTCGATGAGGCGGCGCGGCCGCGGCTTGCCCCGCTCCTGCCCTTAGAGCCAAGCAGCACGAGGCGCTATCCGCTACGGGACGATCGCGAACAGGGAGCGGCGTCGCCGCCGCTCCCCGGATGCTCAGTACATCACCCGCAAGGTCACGCCGTAGGTGCGCGGGGCGCCGAGAAAGGCGTTCCAGGAGCCGGTCTGCAACGGAGCGTCGAAGCCGACCTGCTTGTATTCCTCGTCGGTGAGGTTCATCGCCCAAGCCTCGACCATCCAGCGCCGGTTCTTGGCGCCGATGCCCAGCCGCGCGTTGACTACGGTGTAGGCCTCCTGGCCCTTCTCCGGGTCGAGGTCCGAACCGGTGTTGTAGTCGGACGAGTACTTCGCGCCGATGTTGAAGCGGCCGATCAGCGAGGCGCCGAAATCCCACTGGTAAGTCGCCGAGGCCGAGGCCGACCACAGCGGCGCGAAGCTGGCGCGCGCGCCCGGCAGCTTGGACAGATCGGCGTCCGGCAGCGGGTCGTCGCCGTACTTGGTATCGGCGTACATCAGGCCGCCCTGCAGCATCAGGCCTTTGAGCCCGGTCTGCCACAGGATCTCGGTGTCGATGCCCTGCGAGACCACTTCCGGTATCGAACGCACCACGAAGCTGGTGCCGAGGAAGCTGTTGAGCTGGAAGTCGGTGTAGGTCTGGTGGAACAGGGTCGCGTTGAGCAGCAGGTTGCCGCCGGCCCAGGTGGTCTTGGCCCCGAGCTCGTAGCTGTCGACGAACTCGCCCGGGAAGGAGGTGTCGTTGACCGGGGCGATGCCGGCGGTGCCCGAGGACAGGCCGTTGGAGGACTGCACGCGATCGAGGTTGAAGCCGCCGGCCTTGTAGCCGCGCGCGGCCGAGGCGTAGCCCATGACGTGCTCGTTCCAGCGGTAGGCGGCCTTGATCGTGCCCGACCATTCCTTCTCGTCGCGCTCCTGGTTGGTCACCCGGCCGTTGTGCAGGGTGTTGGCCCAGGGCAGGCACATGAAGCCGACCACCTGCTGGACCAGCGCGGCGCGCGCCGCAGCCGGCACGCCGCGCGCGGCCAGGGCCGCGCCGACCCGGGTCGGGTTGGACAGCGCCGCGCCGCAACCGAGACCGCCGTTCGGATTGCTGTAGACCGAGTCGAGCTCCTTGTTTTCCTTGGTGTAGCGCAGGCCCAGGGTGATATCGAGCGCGTCGGTCGCGTGCCAGGTGTTGTTGGTGAACAAGGCCACGCTCTTGCTGTTCTGCTGATAACGGTCGAGCGCGCCGAGCCCGCCGAAGCTGCTGCCGAACGGGCGGCCCGAGGCCTGGGACAGGAAGGTCGCGGCGTTGGCGGTGTTGACCACGCCGGCCGGGAAACGCGCGGCGATCTGGCTCAGCACCGCGGTCGACAGATAGGGCTCGTAATGCGCGCCCAGGCTGTAGGAGTCGTTGCGCTTGAGGTCTTCGTCGGCATAGAACAGGCCGAACATCCAGTCGAGCTTGTCGGTCGCGCCGGTCAGGCGGAACTCCTGGCTGAACTGCTTGAAGCCGGTGAAGGATTCGTCCTCGTCCGGATTGCGGTAGATCATGTCGGCGGTGGTGAAATCGAAATCCAGGCCGTTGATGGCCTGCCAGTCGCGCGAGGCGGTGATCGAGGTCAGGGTGGCGCCGCCGAACCATGGCGTGATCCAGTTGACCTCGGCCGAGACACCCTTGTCCTTGATGTCCTGGGTGGTCGGCCGATTGCTCCAGGCCACCCGCGCGAACGGGTCGGCGACCGGCGCCACGCCGGTGCCGCCGACCAGGCCGTTGATGATCGCCGAGGTCGGGCCGCGCACCGTGGTCAGGCCGACGCAGCAGTTCTCTTCGCGGCTGCTGAAGTCGGCGATCAGGTTGATGTCGAGGTTTTCGGTCGGCTCCAGCAGCAACTGGCCGCGCAAGGTGTGGAAGTTCTGGTCGCCGTCCTCGCGTTCGCCGCGCGGGCCGCGGCCGATCTCGACGTCGGTGAAGCCGTCGCGCTTGCGCTTGCCGGCATAGACGCGGAACGCGGCGTTTTCGCCGATCGCGGTGTTGAACGAACCGGCCAGGCCGACCGCGCCGTAGTTGCCGATCGTCAGCTCGCCCTCGACCGTGGTGTCGTAGCTCGGCCGGCGGGTGATGACGTTGATGACGCCGGCCGAGGTGTTCTTGCCGAACACCGTGCCCTGCGGGCCCTTGAGCACTTCGATGCGTTCGATCTCGCCGAGGTCGCCGAAGCCGACGCCGTTGCGCGGGCGGTAGACGCCGTCGATGACCACGCCGACCGAGGACTCCAGGCCGGCGTTGTCGCCGACCGTGCCGATGCCGCGGATGCGCGCCACCGTCTGTACTTCGCTCTGGGTGCTGCTCACCGTCAGGCCCGGCACCAGCATCTGCAGGTCCTTCACGTCGCGCACGCCAGTGTCCTGCAGCAACTGCTCGGGCAAGGCGGTGATCGAGATCGGCACGTCCTGCATGGCCTCCTCGCGCTTTTGCGCCGTCACGGTGAGGCCGGCCAGCGTGGTGGCCTCCTCCTCGGCAGGCGTGGCGCCGGCCTGTTGCGCCTGTGCGGTCGCGGCGAGCGACGCCACGGCCAAGGCAATGGCCAAAGACAAGGACTTGCGACCCGGCTGACGAGCGATCATCTGGTTTCCCCCAAGTTTGAAAACGTTCGGGACGTGCAGGACTGCGTGTCCGGTGCGGCGGTGGCGCAAGATGAAGGCATGCGTCCGGGTTCCGACCCGTGTCTGCGATGCCGCGCCCGTCCCCTGCGCGGATCACATCCTTGTTCGATACGTAATCCGCGAGCGATCGCGGCCTATGGAGTGAGGCGCAAATCGAATCGCGTCGACTCGATCGGCTTGACTGAATCGGCGTCCGGAAATTAGCACGCTGTTAACGAACGTCATGCGGCGATGCAACACCTTTGTATCGGCAATCGATTGCCGATGCGAAGAGGCGCGCCGGGCCGCACTCTTCCCTCTAAAAACGAACGAACGTTCGCGTTTTAGATGCGAGACCGCACGAGGCGACGGTGCTCGATTGCGCAAACCCGACTGCACAACCGTGCACGAAAACTGAGTCTTCGGTCGGCCCGCGCTAGGGTCGGTCCCAGGTGGCGAGGCGACCGCCGGCGGCGTGCAATGCGGGCGCAACTTCCGTGGAACCTCGCCCGGCGGCGAGGTTCCGGCCCGTTCCCCCGACAAGGAATACGCCCATGGACAGCGTCAGCGGCGCATCGCGCAGCAGCGAATCGCAATCCACCACCTCGGCCAGCGAAACCCAGGCCGCGCCGAGCGTCAGCGAACAGCGCGAGGAAGAAATCCGTACCGAGTTGGAGCAGAATCCGCAGGCGATCGCCGCGCTCGATCAGCTGGTCGCCGACCGCAATTTCGCCCAGCTCAGCGAAGAACAGAAAGTGGAATCGCTCAACTCCTTCATGAGCGCGCCCAATGCGGCGACCGCGACCTATCTGCAGGGCGCGGCCGAAGTCAGCCTGAACCCGCAGGCCACCCCGTCCTCGCTGACGCCCGACGCCGGCACCCTGACTCTGGACGGCGTCACCTACGGCATCCAGAACGGCAACCTGCTCGACGCCCAGGGCCAGACCGTCGGCACCATCCGCAACGACGGCACCGTCCAGCTCGCCAGCGAAACCGCCGCGCGCAGCGTCTACAGCGACATCGGCACCCGCGTGCAGTTGACCGAACAGGTCGGCACGCAGAACCGGACCCTGGTCGACCTGCATGCCGCCGATCCGCGCGGCCGTCTTACCGACCCCAATCTGAACCCCGAGGTCGTCGACCGGGTCACCGCAGTGATCGAACAGGCGCGCCGCGAAGGCATGAACATGCGCGTGGATACCGCCTACCGCACTTTCGCCGAACAGGACGCGCTGTACGCCCAGGGCCGCACCGCGCCCGGCAACCGGGTCACCAACGCGCGCGCCGGTCAGTCCTGGCACAACTACGGTGTCGCGGTCGACTTGGTCTTCAACAACGCCAACGGCCAGCCGAGTTGGGCCGAGACCCACAACTGGGACCGCTACGGCGAGATCGCCGTCGCCCAGGGGCTGGAATGGGGCGGCAACTGGCAAGGGCTGGTCGATCGTCCGCACGTCGAATTCCACCCCGGCTTCGATGCCGGCGACGCGCGCAACATGCTGCAGAGCCATCGCCAGGGCGGGCTGGAAGCGGTGTGGGACCGGATGGGAATCGGTCAGGTACCGTGACCCAGGCCGCTGCGCCCCGCTCCATGGCCGCTAGACTGGTGCGCGCATGAATCGCAACGCGCACCGTCTCTGTCTAGCGATCGCCTGTGCGGTCGCGCTGTTGCCGGCCTGCCGGGCCGGCGCCGCGCGCCCGGACCTTGCGCCGGCGGCCGCGGAGTCTTCCGCACCCTCGCGGGTGCTGACCGGCGCGGTCGCCTTCCACCCGAGGCGGCCCCTGCTCGCCTGGAGCGACGGCAAGCGTTGGCATGTGCTCGACCTGCCCAGCAACCGGGTCGCCGACTTCGCCACCGACGCCGAGATCGCCGACCTCGGCTACGCACCCGACGGCGATCTGTGGCTGGTCGCCGATCATGCCGAGCGCTGGCGCGATGGCGAGCTCGCCTGCCGCAGCGATGCCGCCGACCTGAGCCGCGTGCTCGGCACCGCGGGCGACGGCGTCGTCGCCGCCGGCTACGCCCATGTCGACGGCGCCGGGCCCTTGCGCCACCCGGTCTGGATCGACCCGCGCTGCGCCCTCACCCGCTATCCGGCCGAGCCCTTGCCGGCCGGCATCGCCGATGCCTCCGGCGATAGCGGCGGCATCCCCGGCAAGCCCACGCGACCGCCGCGCGCGGTGCCGCCCGGATTCGTCGCCCCGGCCGGCACCTCCGCCAAGCCGGTCGCGGTGTCCGCCGACGGCCGTTGGTGGGTCGGCGAAGACGCTGGCCGATTGCTGCTGTACCGGACCGCGAACGGCCGCTGAGCGCGGACCCGCACCGAGGCTGTGTGGCGACCGCGCCAGCGAGCCGTCGAGAGTCGCGAGCGCTGATGCCCACCTGAGCGCGCGGCCGCACGCTGCAAGCCCGCGCCGCGGCGCGGGCCCCGAACCCGGCTGGCATACTGTGCGCCCGCCTGCAGCCCCCGCGCGCAGGCTCCTCCGCATCAGAACGCCCGGTATTTCGTGTCCGCCCCAGACTCTTCCAGCGCCCGCAACCTCGACGCCCACACCCCGCTCATGCGCCAGTTCTTCGCCGCCAAGGCGGAGCATCCGGACGTACTGATGTTCTTCCGCATGGGCGATTTCTACGAGCTGTTCTACGACGACGCCCGCAAGGCGGCGCGACTGCTCGACATCACCCTGACCCAGCGCGGCAACTCGGCCGGGCAACCGATTCCGATGGCCGGCGTGCCGCATCACTCGGCCGAAGGCTATCTCGCGCGCCTGGTCGCGCTCGGCGAGTCGGTGGCAATCTGCGAACAGATCGGCGACCCGGCCCTGGCCAAGGGCATCGTCGAACGCAAGGTGGTGCGCATCATCACCCCGGGCACCGTCACCGACGAAGCCCTGCTCAACGAGCGCCGCGACACCTTGTTGCTGGCGGTCGCGCGCGGCAAGAACGCTTACGGCGTGGCCTGGGCCGATCTGGCCTCGGGGCGCTTCCTGGTCAACGAAGTCGCCAGCGAAGACGCCCTCGAAGCCGAACTGGCCCGGCTGGAGCCGGCCGAGCTGCTGGTCGCCGACGAAGACGGCTGGCCGCCGTTCGTAGCCGAACGCAGCGGCATGCGCCGGCGCCCGCCGTGGTTGTTCGACGTCGACAGCGGCCGCCGCCAGTTGCTGCGCTTCTTCGGCCTGCACGACCTCAGCGGCTTCGGTCTGGAAGACAAGCCGCTGGCGATCGCCGCGGCCGCCGCCCTGCTCGGCTACGTCGAGGAAACCCAGAAGCAACGCCTGCCGCACCTGACCTCGATCGCGATCGAGTCCGGCGACGGCGCGATCGCGATGAACGCGGCCACCCGCCGCCATCTCGAACTCGACAGCCGGATCGACGGCGACAGCCGCACCACCCTGCTCGGCGTGCTCGACAGCACGGTGACGCCGATGGGCGGGCGCCTGCTGCGTCGCTGGCTGCACCGCCCGCTGCGCGATCGCAACGTCCTGCGCCATCGCCACCAGGCGGTCGCGACCCTGATCGACAGCCGCGCCGGCGACGACATCCGCGAACGCTTCCGCGCGCTCGGCGATCTGGAACGCATCCTCTCGCGCATCGCCCTGCGCAGCGCGCGCCCGCGCGACCTGTCGACCTTGCGCGACGGTCTCGGCCTGTTGCCCGGCGTGCGCGCCTGCCTGAGCCCGCTCGATTCGCCGCGCCTCAACGCGCTGTGCGCCGAACTCGGCGAGCACGACGCGCATGCGCACCTGCTGGCCGAGGCGATCGTGCCGCAGCCGCCGGTACTGGCCCGCGACGGCGGCGTGTTCGCTGCCGGCTACGACGCCGAACTCGACGAGCTGCGCACCCTGTCGACCAATGCCGACCAGTTCCTGGTCGACCTGGAAGCGCGCGAACGCGCCAGCAGCGGCATCGCCACGCTCAAGGTCGGCTACAACCGCGTTCACGGCTACTACCTCGAAATCAGCAAGGGCCAGGCCGACAAGGCGCCGACCCACTACACCCGGCGGCAGACTCTCAGCAACGCCGAGCGCTACATCACCGAGGAACTCAAGCAGTTCGAGGACAAGGTGCTGTCGGCGCGCGAGCGTTCGCTGGCGCGAGAACGGCTGTTGTACGAACAATTGCTCGACGCCCTCAACGAACGCCTGGAACCGCTCAAGCATTGCGCCGCCGCCCTGGCCGAGCTCGACGTGCTGTGCGGCTTCGCCGAACGCGCGCAGGCGCTGGACTGGACCCAGCCGGAGCTCGCCGAGGCGCCGGGCCTGCGCATCGAACGCGGCCGCCACCCGGTGGTCGAGGCGGTGCGCAAGGATCCGTTCGAGCCCAACGACCTGATCCTCGACGAGGACAACGGCCGCCGCATGCTGGTCATCACCGGCCCGAACATGGGCGGCAAGTCGACCTACATGCGCCAGAACGCGCTGATCGTGCTGCTCGCCCATATCGGCAGCTTCGTGCCGGCCTCGCGCGCGCTGATCGGCCCGATCGACCGCATCCTGACCCGCATCGGCGCCGGCGACGACCTCGCCCGCGGCCAGTCGACCTTCATGGTCGAGATGAGCGAGACCAGCTACATCCTGCATCACGCCACCGACCAGTCGCTGGTGCTGATGGACGAAATCGGCCGCGGCACCTCGACCTACGACGGCCTGGCCCTGGCCGAGGCCTGCGCGCGCCACCTCGCCCACAGCAACCGCGCCTACACCTTGTTCGCGACCCATTATTTCGAACTGACCGCGTTGGCCGAACCCGGCAACGGCATCGCCAACGTGCACCTGGATGCGGTCGAGCACGGCGACCAACTGGTGTTCATGCACGCGGTCAAGGACGGCCCGGCCGACCGCAGCTTCGGCCTGCAGGTGGCCGCGCTCGCCGGCCTGCCGAAGTCGGTGGTCAAGCAGGCGCGCGGGCGTTTGATCGAACTCGAGCAGCAGGGCCGCGACACGCCGAAGCCGTCCTTCGCCACCGCCGCTCTCGAACAGCCGCAGCAGTTCGGCCTGTTCGCGAGCTCCTCGGCCGCGCTCGACGCGCTGGCCGCGGTCGACCCGGACGAACTGACGCCGAAGCAGGCCCTGGAAGCGCTGTACCGGATCAAGGCGCTGGTTTGAGCGCAGGTAACGCGGTGCACAGGGATGCCGTGTCCCACAGGTGCAGTCGCCACACCCCGTCATCCCCGCGAAGGCGGGGATCCAGGGATCTACCGCGACATCGCTCTGAAGTCTTTGGATCCCCGCCTTCGCGGGGACGGCGACCGAGAGATCGATGGCGGCACCAAACGACATCGCCGCCGACAGTCATAGCGCACGGTCCCTATCGGACGAACCGCTAAACTAGTGCCCGGAACGGACACCGGAGCGCATGTGGAAGCCCTATTACTCGTCGTCGGCCTGATCGCCGGCCTGATTCTGGCGCGTCTTTATCGGCCGCAGGCCGCGGTCGTCGCTCCCGTGGCGGATGCGCTGCGGGCGGATGCGGAAAACGCACCGGCTGTCGAGCAAATCCAAAACCAAGTCGAAGCACCGATCGAATCGACTTCGGAAACGACCGAAGCAGCAGAGGATCGATTACTTCGGTTGGTCCGTTCCATCGATGCGGTCGACGAACGCATCCAACGTCCGCAGGACCTGCTCGCCCTGCCCGAGTTCCACCAGGGCGTCGACCTGGTCGCGAGCGAAGCCTTCAGCGCCGCCGAGTTGGTGCGCCAGCTCAGCGGCACCGGCTACGTGCAGCAGTCGATGATCACCAAGGCCCTGCCGCGCCGCAGCGATGTCGCGCTCGATCCGGTGTTCGAACACGTCGGCCAGTTCGGCGGCTACCCGCTGCACTTCCTGATCGAATACCTGCGCACCCGTCCCGACGCCGGCGACCTGCCCAAGCTGATGCGCCACGCACAACCATGGTGGTGGGATTTCGCTCCGGTGCGCCAGCAACTGCGCGACTACCTGCACTGGGCCGAGCAATTCGGGCCGGCGCCGGCCGCGCCGGCGCTGGAGGAACTGGAAGAGCACGCCGCGACGCAGTTGCGCGACACCCTCAAGCGCTTCCAGTCGCCGTTGCTGGAGCCTCTGCTCGAACAAGCCGAGCGGGCGATCAACACGCGCCGCGAAAGCCGCGTGCTCGGCGCCTTCGGCCGGATCAACGCCAGCGCCAAGCCGCAGACCCGCATCGTCCACGACGCCCTCGCCCGCCAACTGGAGCGGCTGCACGAGCTGTTGTCCGGCGACGATGCCGCTTCGGTGCTGGTGTCCGGCGAGCACGGCGTCGGCAAGACCGTATTGATCGATCTGCTGGCCGAGCGCCTGCAGGCCGAGGGCTGGCTGGTGTTCGAGGCCTCGGCGGCGGAGATCCTGTCCGGCCAGAGCTACATCGGCGAACTCGAAGAGCGGGTGCGCGAGATGCTCGGCGTGCTCGACCGCAAGCGCGCGGTGTGGCGCGCACCGGAGTTCTTCGACCTGCTCGCCAAGGGCTCGCACTCGCGCGACCCGCGCGGCCTGCTCGACCTGGTGCTGCCGGCGATCGAGCGCGGCCAACTGCGGGTGATCGGCGAGATCACCCCGCGCCAGTTGGCGCAGTTGCTGATCGCGCGTCCGGTGCTCAAGCACCACGTCGAAATCGTGCCGCTGCTGCCGACCGAGGCCGAAGCGCTGGAAGCGATCGCCGCCGAGTGGGCGCGCCTGGAAGGAGAACGCCTCGGCCGTCCGGTCGCCGGCCCGCGCACGCTGGCCGAAGGCGCGCGCATGGCCGCCCAGTATTTCCCCGAGCAACAAGAACCCGGTCGCCTGCTGCGCCTGCTCAACGACGCTCTGCAGAGCGCGCTGACCGAAACGCCGCCGGCCTTGCCCCTCGACGCCGAGCGCTTGCTCGCGACCATCGCCCAGCGCAGCGGCCTGCCGCTCGACGTCATCGACGACCGCCAGAGCCTCGACCTCGACCGGTTGCGCGCTTTCTTCCGCCAGCGCGTGATCGGCCAGGACGAAGCCGTCGACGCCCTGCTCGACCGCATCGCCATGCTCAAGGCCGGCCTGATCGACAGCGGCCGGCCGATCGGCGTGTTCCTGTTCGCCGGCCCGACCGGCACCGGCAAGACCGAGCTGGCGAAAGCGCTCGGCGAGCTGTTGTTCGGCAGCGACGAACGCCTGCTGCGCCTGGACATGAGCGAGTTCCAATCCGAGGACTCGGCCTGGCGCCTGACCGCCGACGAGAGCGGCCATAGCGGCGTGCGTTCGCTGACTTCGCGTATCCGCGAGCAGCCGTTCTCGGTGGTGCTGCTGGACGAGTTCGAGAAGGCCCATCCGAAAGTCTGGGACCTGTTCCTGCAGGTGTTCGACGATGCGCGCCTGAGCGACCGCAGCGGTCACACCGCCGATTTCCGCCACAGCATCATCATCCTGACCAGCAACGTCGGCTCGACCATATCGCGCAGCGCCGGCCCGGGCTTCACCTCGGCGCGCGGCGGTTACTCGCGCGACGCGGTCGAGAAGGCCTTGTTCGAGACCTTCCGCCGCGAGTTCCTCAACCGCCTCGACCGGATCGTGCTGTTCAACCCGCTCGACCGCAGCCTGATGCGGGAGATCCTGCACAAGGAACTCAAGCGCGTGCTGACCCGGCGCGGCCTGCGCAATCGCGACTGGGCGGTGGAATGGGAGCCCTCGGCGATCGAGTTCCTGCTCGACCGCGGCTTCACCCCCGACCTCGGCGCGCGGCCTCTGCGACGCGCGATCGAGCATTACCTGCTGGCGCCGCTGGCGCGCAGCATCGTCGAGCACCGCGCGCCGCAGGGCGACCAGTTCCTGTTCGTGCGCAGCGCCGGGGACCAACTCGACGTGCAGTTCATCGACCCCGACGCCTCGCGGCGCCAGGCCGGCGCCGAGACAGAAGTCGCCGCGTCCGCCGAGGCCGGCGATCTGCGCGACCTGGTGCATGCGCCGTCGGCCGCCGCCGCGGCGGTGGCGCGGCTCGATGCCCGGTTGCAACAGCTCGACCAGACTCTGACCGCGCAGGACTGGATCGGCGCGCGCGAAGCCGATTACGCGCGCATGGCCGAGGCCGGTTTCTGGAACGCCGGCGACCGCCACCTGGTGCTCGACCGCATCGAGCGCCGCGACCGCATAGAGAGCGCGCTCGATACCGCCCACCGCATGCGCCAGCGTCTGCGCGAAGACGGCGGCAACGACGAATTCGCCGGCCGTGTCGCCCAGTTGCTGTTCCTGCTCGGCCTGGCGGTCGACGCCGTGCGCGAGCAACGCCCGCAGGACGCCCTGCTCGAAATCGACGCCGACGAAGCCGCGCACCTGCGCCACGGCCCCGACCTGCGGCTGTGGTGGCAGCGCCTGCTGGCGATGTACCTGGCCTGGGCGCAGCGCCGCAACATGCGGGTCGAAGTTCTGCGCCAGGACGCCGAACGCTGCAAGGCCTGGTTGGCGGTGAGCGGTTTCGGCGCCTACGATCTGCTGCGGGCCGAGTCCGGCCTGCACGTACTCGAAGACCAGGAAGACGGAGTCACCCGCCGGGTCTCGCTGTCGGTGCAGGTCGCGCCGGACCTGCCGGGCCGCGCGCGGGTCGCCCAGGCGGCGGCCGAGGGCGAGCGGCGGATCTGCCGCCGCTATCGCGAGTCGCCCTCGCCGCTGGTGCGCGATGGCGTGCGCGGCTGGCGCAGCGGCCGCCTCGACCGGGTGCTCGACGGCGAGTTCGATGTGATGCAGGGCGGCTGAGCTCGGCTCGCATCGCTTCAACGGTGAACGGCAAAGCCGCGAAGGCATCGCGGCGATGCCACGCGGTCGCGCTCCCGCCGCTGCGCCTTGACCGGCGGCCGCTTGCCGCTGTCGGGGGCCGACGGTTCGACTCTTCCGCAATGCGTCCGCCGGGCATGACCCGCTGCGATCCGCCCTCCATGATCTGTGCCGGTCGCCATGGTGCCGCCGCCGTCCCGCGTCGTCGTCCATAGCCATCCCCTATCGGATACGTCGAAAGGATCGATTTCACATGCGAGTGATCCGGGCCTATCGTTCCGTCGTCCCCTAGTGACACGGAACCCCCAGCGATGAGCCAGCAGGACCGACCGCCTTCGACCTCCGCGGCCCTCGGTGCTCCGTTCGGCGAAGGCCCGGGTTTTGCCCCGGAGCGCCTGCGCGGACCGCCTTCATCGCACGACTGGCTTTCGCCGCACGACGATCGGCCCGCTCATCCCTCGCCCTCTCCTCACTGAAGAAGCCTCGCGCCGCCCGCCTCACGGCCGCGCGCATACCGCTGCGCCACCCAACGAACTCCCAGCCGACGGTTCCACACCTCAAAGGCACGTAGCCATGTCCAACGAAAGTAAATGCCCCTTCAATCACACCGCCGGTGGCGGCACCTCCAACCGCGACTGGTGGCCTAACCAGCTCAACCTCAAGGTCCTGCACCAACAGACCCCGCACGCCGACCCGATGAGCGAGGGCTTCGACTATGCCGAAGCCTTCAAGAGCCTCGACCTGGCCGCGGTGAAGAACGATCTGCGTGCGCTGATGACCGACTCGCAGGAATGGTGGCCGGCCGACTTCGGCCATTACGGCCCCTTGTTCATCCGCATGGCCTGGCACAGCGCCGGCACTTACCGCACCTTCGACGGCCGCGGCGGCGCTGGCGCCGGCCAGCAACGCTTCGCCCCGCTCAACAGCTGGCCGGACAACGGCAACCTCGACAAGGCCCGCCGCCTGCTGTGGCCGATCAAGCAGAAGTACGGCAACAAGATCTCCTGGGCCGACCTGATGATCCTGACCGGCAACGTCGCCCTGGAGTCGATGGGCTTCAAGACCTTCGGCTTCGCCGGCGGCCGCGCCGACGTGTGGGAACCGGAAGAGCACGTGTACTGGGGCACCGAAACCACCTGGCTCGGCGACAAGCGCTACTCCGGCGACCGCGTCCTGGAGAACCCGCTCGGCGCAGTGCAGATGGGCCTGATCTACGTCAATCCGCAGGGCCCGAACGGCAACCCCGACCCGCTCGCGGCGGCCCGCGACATCCGCGAGACCTTCGCGCGCATGGCCATGGACGACGAGGAAACCGTCGCCCTGATCGCCGGCGGCCACAGTTTCGGCAAAACCCACGGCGCCGGCCCGGAATCGCACGTCGGCCGCGAGCCGGAAGGCGGCGAACTCGAACAGCAAGGACTGGGCTGGAGCAGCAGCTTCGGCAGCGGCCTCGGCGGCGACGCGATCACCAGCGGCCTGGAAGTCACCTGGACCAGCACGCCGACCCAGTGGAGCAATCAATTCTTCGAAAACCTGTTCGGCTACGAGTGGGAACTGAGCAAGAGCCCGGCCGGCGCGCACCAGTGGATCGCGAAGGACGGCGCCGGCGCCGACAGCATTCCCGACGCGCACGACCCGAACAAGCGCCGCGCGCCGACCATGCTGACCACCGACCTGTCGCTGCGCGTCGACCCCGCCTACGAAAAGATCTCGCGCCGCTTCCTCGAAAACCCCGACCAATTCGCCGATGCCTTCGCCCGCGCCTGGTTCAAGCTGACCCATCGCGACATGGGGCCGCGCACGCGTTATCTCGGCCCCGAAGTCCCCGCCGAAGCGCTGATCTGGCAGGACCCGGTGCCGGCCGTCGATCACCCGCTGATCGACGAGCAGGACATCGCCGCGCTCAAGGGCGAAATCCTGGCCTCGGGCCTGCCGATCTCGCAATTGGTCTCGACCGCCTGGGCCTCGGCCTCGACCTTCCGCGGTTCCGACAAGCGCGGCGGCGCCAACGGCGCACGCATCCGCCTGGCCCCGCAAAAGGATTGGGAAGTGAACCAGCCGGCGCAGTTGGCCAAGGTGCTGTCGGCCCTGGAAGCGATCCGGCAGGATTTCAACGCCGCGCAGTCCGGCGGCAAGAAGGTCTCGTTGGCCGACCTGATCGTGCTGGCCGGCGCGGCCGGCGTCGAGCAGGCGGCGAAGAACGCCGGCCATCCGCTCAAAGTGCCGTTCGCCCCGGGACGCAGCGACGCCAGCGCGGAACAAACCGACGTCGATTCCTTCGCCGTGCTCGAACCGATCGCCGACGGCTTCCGCAACTACCTCAAGGGCAAGTACGAGGCGAGCGCCGAATCGCTGCTGATCGACAAGGCCCAGTTGCTCGGTCTGAGCGCGCCGGAACTGACCGTGCTGATCGGCGGCTTGCGCATGCTCGGCACCAACGTCGGCCCAAGCCGGCACGGCGTGCTCACTCATCGCGCCGACAGCTTGAGCAACGACTTCTTCGTCAACCTGCTCGACATGGGCACGGTGTGGAAGCCGGTGTCGGACGCCAAGGACGTGTTCGAAGGCCGCGACCGCAAGACCGGCGAACTGAAGTGGACGGCGACGCGCGTCGACCTGGTATTCGGTTCGCACTCGCAGTTGCGCGCACTGGCCGAGGTGTACGCAAGCTCGGACGCGCAGGAGAAGTTCGTCCACGACTTCGTCGCCGCCTGGAACAAGGTGATGAACGCCGACCGTTTCGACCTCGCCTGAGCCGAGCCGCTCGGCTCCGATACGAAGGGCCGGCCGGAAGGCCGGCCCTTTCGCTATGCGCCGACGGGTGCGTTCGGGCCGCTCGACTCGAACGAACGAATCGTCGGCGTTCACCGTTGCATAGGCGGCTTATCGGCCGCTTATCGGCTGGCAGGTGTGCCAGCGAAAAAAACCCGCGAATCTCACCCCAAGCTCATCGGCCGGCGCTAGCATCGGGTTTCCCAGCACTGGACCTACCCTGATGAGCGCTTCGCTGACCGACGACCTTCTCAACCAACTCCAAGGCCAGCCGCTGGCGCAACTGGGCAGCCAACTCGGGCTGTCGCAACCGCAGACGCAGAACGCAGTGAGTGCCGCCCTGCCTCTGCTGATCGGCGCGCTCGGCCGCAATGCCAGCCAGCCGCATGGCGCCGAAGCGCTGTTCGGCGCGCTGCAACGCGACCATGCCGGCGCAGGCGGCGGCCTCGACATCGGCAGCGTGCTCGGTGCGGTGCTCGGCGGCGGCGCAAGCCGGCAGACCGACGGCGCCGGCATCCTCGGCCACATCTTCGGCGGCCGCCAGGAAACCGCGGCGGAAGGCCTCGGCCAGGCCACCGGCCTCGGCGGCAGCCAGGCCAATACCTTGTTGAAGGTGCTGGCGCCGATCGTCCTGTCCTACCTCGCCCAACGGATGATGTCCGGCGGCAACCAGGCGGCCTCGCCGCAGGCGCTCGGCCAGGTCCTCGGTCAGGAAGAGCAACGCATCTCGCAGCAGGGCGGCCTAGGCGGCGGCCTGCTCGGCGCGGTGCTCGATCGGGACGGCGACGGCCAGGTCGGCCTCGGCGACCTGCTCAAGATCGGCGGCGGCCTGCTCGGCGGCGGCCAGCGCTGACGCCCGCCCGGCATTCCGATCCGTCGACGACGGCTGCGCCCGGCGCAGCCGTTTTCGTTTGGGGGCGTTTGGAAGTTCTTTTGAGAGGTTTGAGTTCGGCGCGTGCGTTTCGGCGCTTTCGTCCGGCATTGTGGCCCGCAGAACCCGCGACTCACAGCGCGTCGATATCGCCCAAGGCCTTGATCAGTCGCCGCGCGCGCTTGTCGGGCTTGCTCTCCGGCGCGCGATAGCCGTTGCGTTCGGCCGCGCGCATCGCCCGTGCCTGCTCGCGCGCCAGGCGCGAGGCCTCGGTCTCGGCATACAGGGCCTGGGCGACGCTGGCCGGCCCGCGCGTATCGCTGAGCCCGGTCACCGCGATCTCGAACACTTCCTCGCCGCGCGCGATGCGCAAGGCATCGCCGACGCGCAGCGCGCGCGAGGCCTTGCCGCGCTGGCCGCCGATCTCGACCTTGCCGGTCTCGACCGCCTGCCGCGCCAGGCTGCGGGTCTTGAAGAAGCGCGCCGCCCACAACCACAGATCCAGGCGGACCGAGGCCTGCGGCGGCGGCGAGGGAATCTCTTGCTTGCTCATCGGCGCGAAAGATACCACCGCCTTCCTACACGGCAACTGAGGGCCGCGGACGGCATGGCCGCGCCGCTCACCGCTCAGCCGGCATACTGCCGCGACCCCGCACGGATCCCGCCATGGCCTCCAGCCCCTCACGCGGCAGCCCTCTGCTGACCGAAGGCCCGATCGGACGCACGATGATCGGCTTCGCCCTGCCGATCATGGCCGGCAACGCCGCGCAGTCGCTCAACGGCTCGATCAATTCGATCTGGGTCGGGCGCTATCTCGGCGAAGCCGCGCTGACCGCGACCGCGAACGCCAACAACATCATGTTCTTCCTGATCGGTTCGATCTTCGGCATCGGCATGGCCGCGACCATCCTGATCGGCCAGGCGATCGGCGCCAAGGACACCGCCCGCGCGCGGCGGGTCATGGGCACCAGCGCGACCTTCTTTATCGGCCTGTCGGCGCTGATCGCCGCGGCCGGCTGGTTCATGGCCGACCCGGTATTGCGCGCGATGGGCACCCCGGCGGCGGCGCTGCCGCTGGCCGAGGATTACCTGCGGGTGATCTTCCTGTCGATGCCGTTCCTGTACGCCTTCGCCTTCGTCTCCGCGGCCCTGCGCGGCGCCGGCGATTCGCGCACGCCGTTCCGCTTCCTGCTGATGTCGGTGGCGCTCGACATCGCCTTCAACCCCTTGCTGATCTTCGGCTGGGGGCCGGTGCCCGCGCTCGGCATCGCCGGCTCGGCGGCCTCGACCTTTTTCGCCCAGGGCTTGAGCCTGATGGCGATGCTGCTGCACCTGCGGCGCAAGCGCCATGTGCTCTGGCTCGGACGCCAGGACGCGCACCTGCTCAAGATCGACCCCGGCGTGTTGCGCGCGCTGATCGTCAAGGGCGTGCCGATGGGCCTGCAGATGGTGCTGATCTCGCTGGCGATGATCGCGATGATCAGCCTGGTCAATGCCCACGGCACCGGCACCGCGGCCGGCTACGGCGCCGCCCTGCAGTTGTGGACCTATGTGCAGATGCCGGCGATGGCGATCGGCGCGGCCTGTTCGTCTATCGCTGCGCAGAGCGTCGGCGCCGGCCGTTGGGAGCGGGTCGATGCGACCGCGCGCACCGGCACCGGTTTCAACTTCCTCATGACCGGCGCCCTGATCGTGCCGCTGATCCTGTTCGACCGCTACACCCTGGCGCTGTTCCTGCCCGAGGGCAGCGCATCGTTCGAGATCGCGCGCCACCTCAACCACATCGCGATCTGGTCGTTCCTGTTCTTCGGCGTGACCTTCGTGATTTCCGGCGTGGTGCGCGCGACCGGCGCGGTGGTGCCGCCGTTGTTGATCCTGGGCTTCGCGCTGTGGGGCATCCGGGTGCCGTTCGCGACTCTCCTGCAGCCGCTGATCGGCACCGATGCGCTGTGGTGGAGTTTTCCGGTCAGCGCGCTGTGCTCGATGCTGATGTCGATGGCCTACTACCGCTGGGGCGGCTGGCGGCGTTCGCGGATGATGGCCGCGCCCGAGCGCGTGGTCGCGCCGATCGCCACCCAGACCATCGCCACCCCGGCCGAAATCGCCGCGCAACCGCCGGCGCCGGTGGCCGATGCCAGCCCGGAGCGGATCCACGAACTCGCCGCTGTCGCCGATGCTCATCCCGAGGCCGATGCAGATACCGATTCGGGCTCGCCCGAGCGTCCTGCGTCCTGAGGCAGCCTCACTGCAGGAGCGGCGTCAGCCGGGACCGCGACGTCTCGATCTCGCGCCGACACCGGCGATAACCCTCGGGTCGGACCGGCGCGGGCCGCGACCGCGTTACGACGACTTGCGGCGCACCGACCGGCACGCCGGCGCCGCCACGCCGTCGTCGCCGACAGGCGTCGCGCTCAGATGTCCTGCAAGGCGAGCGTGAACACCCCGGCCTCGCCTTTGTCGAAGGCCTCGCGCCAGATCCGGTAGCCCTCCAGATCCTCTTCGCGCACCGGCATGTGGCCGATCACCCGCGGCTCGACTTCCGCCACGCGCGTGCCGACGATGGGGAAATGGCCGAGCAGGCGCAGGCTCTTGAGTTCGGCGACTTCGTCGAGGTGCTCGCGCCGCACTTCCTCGGCGGTATGGGTGTCGAACTTGCGCAGCGACAAGGCGTCGCGTCCGTCGGGCAAGGCATCGATGCGCTGCACCCAGAAGAACCCCCAGGCGCCGTCGCTGCGCAGATAGGTGCAGATATCGCCTTCGGACAAACCCGGATTCACTTGCCCTCTCCTGCCGCGGGGGCGGCAACGTGCGGCCGCGCCGCGTCGGGAATCTAGCGCGAACCGGACTCGGCGTACATCGCCGCGGCGGCCAATCGACGGGGCGGTTGCGGCCAATCGCAGCGGCACGCCCGGCCATCGCGCCAGCACTGCCGCAGCGAGGTCGGCGGCGCACGAAACCGCTCGATGCGGCGGTCGATCTGCAACCGAAATACCGCCGACGCTTCGCTCCGGCCGAGGCCCGCGGAAACGAAAACGGCCGCCTTGCGGCGGCCGTTCGATGCGCTGCGCGGTGAAGCGCGGCGACGGGATTACTCGGCTGCGGTGGCCGCGGCAGCGCTCTTGGCGCGCGCGTAGGCAGCGAGGTCTTCCTTGATGCGGGCCTTCTTGCCTTCCAGGCCGCGCAGGTAGTACAGCTTGCCGGCGCGAACCTTGCCGCGGCGCTTGACGTCGACCGAGTCGATGATCGCGCTGTGGGTCTGGAAGACGCGCTCGACGCCGAAGCCGTGCGAGATCTTGCGCACGGTGAACGAGGAGTTCAGGCCGCCGTTCTTCTTGGCGATGACCACGCCTTCATAGGCCTGGACGCGCTCGCGGTTGCCTTCCTTGACCTTGACGTTGACCACGACGGTGTCGCCGGGGCTGAAGTCGGGCAGCTTGCGCTGGATCTGTTCGGCTTCGAAGTTCTGCAGCAGGGTGTGGATAGAGGGCTTGTTCATGGGTGCGGCCTGTTGGATTAGTTGTTGCGCGAGTGCACGTGGACCCGCGTCATGGCATCGGTACAGCAAATGGGTACGGCTAAGCGGCTAATTATAGCGGCATTTTTCCCCGCGTTGCCAGTCCGGGGCGGGCTTCAGGCCGATCCGCCCGGGCCGGAAGCCCCGGCCGGGGCCGGGTCGTCGCTGGAAACGCTTCCAGCCCCGCCCTCGCCCGGCACCGCCGCGGCGGCCTGGACCGCCGCCAGCTCGGCCCGGTAGGCCTCCAGCAGCTTGCGGTCGGCCTTGGACAGGGCGGCCTCGTCGAGCAGGTCGGGGCGGCGCTGCCAGGTCCGGCCCAACGACTGCTGCCGGCGCCAGCGCGCGATATGGGCGTGGTTGCCCGACATCAGCACCGCCGGCACGGCGCCGAGCTCGTGCTCGACCGGACGGGTGTAATGCGGGCAGTCGAGCAGGCCGTCCTCGAAACTGTCCTGGACCGCCGACTCGGCGTCGTTGAGGGCGCCGTCCTGAAGCCGGGCGACCGCGTCGACGATCACCGCCGCGGCGAGCTCGCCGCCGGACAGGACGTAGTCGCCGATCGAGATTTCCTCATCGACCTCGGCCTGGATCAGGCGCTCGTCGACGCCTTCGTAGCGGCCGCACAGCAGGATCAGGCGTTCATGGGCGGCCAGTTCGCGGACCTTGGCCTGGTCCAGGCGCACGCCCTGCGGGCTCATGTAGACCACTCGCGCCGGCGTCGGGTCGGCCGCGCGCGCGGCGCGGATCGCCGCGCGCAGCGGTTCGATCAGCATCACCATGCCGGGACCGCCGCCGAACGGACGCTCGTCGACGCGCCGGTAATTGCCCTCGGCGTAGTCGCGCGGATTCCAGCCGTGCAGCGACAACAGCCCGCGTTCGCCGGCACGGCCGACCACGCCGAACGCGGCGCACTGGGCGACGAATTCGGGGAACAGGCTGATGAGGTCGATGCGCATGTCGAGGAGTGAGCCAAGAGAAGTGAGAAGCGAGAAGAAGCGGGAAACTTTCGCACTCTCGGAACACGGCTTAAAAAGGAGCCTGGAGGGGCGAACAGTGAGTCACAGGATCAGCGGCTCCGCTCGCTCCTCACTTCTTACACGCTCACTTCTAGAAATCCGGATCCCAATCCACCGTGACCAGATTGGCCTCGAAATCGACCGAAGTAACGTACTGCGGCAGCACGAACGGAATCATGCGCTCGCGGGTGTCGTCGCGCGCGACCAGCACGTCGTTGGCGCCGGTGGAGAACAGGTGCGAGACCGTGCCGAGCGAAACGCCCTCGGTGGTGACCACGCGCAGGCCTTCCAGGTCGACCCAGTAGTATTCGCCGGCCTTGGGCGGCGGCAGCGCCGAACGCGGCACGTATATCTCGGTGCCGTGCATGGCCTCGACCGCGTCGCGATCGGTGACCTCGGGGAAATTGGCGATCAGGTACTTGCCGCTTTCGCGCCCGCGCACGCCCGAAAGCTCGCGTTCGCGGCCCTGCGGGTCGCGCACGATCCAGGGCTGGTAGCGGAAGATCGCGACGCGCGGCTCGGTCCAGGACTCGAGCTTAGCTTCGCCGCGAAGACCGAAAGCGCCAAGCACCCTGCCCAGCAGGATGCGGCGCGTGGAATCTGTCATCGGTGCGTAATCGGGCCGCGCGCCAGGCGCGCGGCCCGCCGGCTCAGGCGGCCGGAGCGGCCTTGACGGCCTGCTTGTACAGGTCGGCGACCTTCTCGGTCAGCTGCGCGCCCTGGGAAACCCAGTGCTTGACGCGCTCGACGTTGAGCTCGACGCGCTTTTCGGCGCCGGCGGCAACCGGGTTGTAGAAACCGACGCGCTCGATGTTGCGGCCGTCGCGGGCGCTGCGGCTGTCGGTGACGATGATGTGGTAGAACGGACGCTTCTTGGCGCCGCCGCGGGTCAGTCGAATCTTGACCATGGGGTCTGCTTTCCTGTGTTGCCCAGCCGTCGGAATGACGGGGTAAGCCGGAAAGTCTAACCGATTCCGCGGCTTGGGCAAACCCGGACCTTCCCCGCCGACCCGCCCCCCCCCCGTTCGGTCGGATCGGGGCCCGGACCGGATCGGGCCCGGATCAGCCCGGATCGCCGGCACACCGCCATCCCTGAACGAAATCGCGACCCTCCTGCAGGGCTGCCGCCGCGTCCGGACGGCGCGGTCCCATCCGCCTGGCGTGCGCCTGCGGGCCAGACAAGGCGACGGCAGCGACTCGACGGCACAAAAACGGCGGCCCGCGGCCGCCGTTTTCGATCTGCGGTGTCGACGCCGCGAGTGTGGCGCGATCAGCGGAACGGCATGCCGCCGCGGCCGCCCATCATGCCCTTCATGCCGCGCATCAGGCCCTTCATGCCGCCGCCGGACAGCTTGCTCATCATCTTTTCCATCTGCTGATACTGCTTCATCAGCTTGTTGACGTCGGCTGGGGTCAGGCCGGCGCCCTTGGCGATGCGGGCGCGGCGGGAGCCGTTGAGCAGGCCCGGGTTGCGGCGCTCCTTCTTGGTCATCGAATTGATGATCGCGACCATGCGCGGCACTTCCTTGCCGGTGACCTGGTTCTTGACCGACTCCGGGATCTGGCCCATGCCCGGCAGCTTGTCCATGAGGCCATGCAGGCCGCCCATGTTCTGCATCTGCTCGAGCTGGTCCTTCATGTCGTTGAGGTCGAACTTCTTGCCCTTGGCGACCTTCTCGGCGAGCTTCTGCGCCTTGTCCTTGTCGACCTGCTGCTCGACCTGCTCGACCAGCGACAGCACGTCGCCCATGTCGAGAATGCGGCTGGCGACGCGGTCGGGGTGGAACACGTCGAGGCCGTCGGGCTTCTCGCCGACACCGATGAACTTGATCGGGCGGCCGGTGACGTAGCGCACCGACAAGGCCGCGCCGCCGCGGGCGTCGCCGTCGGTCTTGGTCAACACCACGCCGGTGAGCGGCAGCGCTTCGCTGAAGGCCTTGGCGGTGATCGCGGCGTCCTGGCCGGTCATCGAATCGACCACGAACAATGTCTCGACCGGCGCGGCGGCGGCGTGCAGCGACTTGATCTCGCTCATCATCGCTTCGTCGATGGCGAGGCGGCCGGCGGTGTCGACCAGCAGCACGTCGACGTAGGACTTGCGCGCGTCGGCGATCGCCGCGCGGACGATGTCCTCGGGCTTCTGCGAGGCGTCGGAGGCGAAGAACAGCACCTCGACCTGCTCGGCGAGCTGCTTGAGCTGCTCGATCGCGGCCGGGCGGTAGACGTCGGCCGAGACCACCATGACCTTCTTCTTGCGGCGCTCGCGCAGGTGCTTGGCGAGCTTGCCGACGGTGGTGGTCTTGCCGGCGCCCTGCAGGCCGGCCATCAGGATCACCGCCGGCGCCGGCACGTTGAGGTTCAGGTCGGCGGCCTGCGAGCCCATGACCGTGGTCAGCTCGTCGCGCACCACCTTGATCAGGGCCTGGCCCGGGGTCAGGCTCTTGAGCACTTCCTGGCCGACCGCGCGGATCTTGATCCGCTCGATCAGGGCCTGCACCACCGGCAGGGCGACGTCGGCCTCGAGCAGGGCGATGCGGACCTCGCGAAGCGATTCGCGGATGTTTTCCTCGGTCAGACGGCCGCGGCCACGCAGGCGCTCGATGGTGCCGGAGAGGCGTTGGGTCAGGGATTCGAACATGCGCGCGCTACCTGCGTTGGGGCCGGCGCGACCGGGACGATGCCGGGCGGCCTGCCGTATGGGTCTGATGAGACCGCGAAGTATAGCCCGGCGCGCGAATCCGCCATCCGGCCGCTGCAGATCGCCATGCCGCTATGCCACACTGCCGCGATGACAATCGTTCTCATCGCGGTCGCACTCTATCTCGTCGCCAGCGGGCTGCTGATCGCAGCGGTGCGCCACGACGGCGGGCGGCAGGCGCGGTCGTGGCTGGTGCCGGCCAACCTGGCGGTGCTGCTGCACGGCGCCGCGCATTTCCTGGCCTGGCGCGCCGCCGGCGGCGCCGACCTGCACTTCTTCGCCGCGCTGTCCCTGGTCGGCCTGGGCATGGCCGCGCTGACCGCGGTGGTCGGCGCCTCCGGACGGATGGCCGCGCTCGGGGTGGTGGTGTTCCCGCTCGCCGCGCTGATGTTGGGCGCCTATCAGTTCACCGGCCACGTCCAGCACCCGGCGCCGCTGGACTGGCGCCTTCAGTTGCACGCCTGGTTCGCACTGCTCGCCTACGCCACCCTGGCCGTCGCCGCCCTGTTCGCGCTGATGCTCTGGCTGCAGGAACGCGCCCTGCGCCGGCGCGAGTTCCACGGCTGGCTGCGCGCCCTGCCGCCGCTGGTGGAACTGGAAAGCCTGTTGTTCCGCACCATCGCGGTCGGCTTCGCCCTGTTGACCGCGACCCTGCTGACCGGGGTGCTGTTCGTCGAGAACCTGCTCGCCCAGCATCTGGTCCACAAGACCGTGCTCAGCGTGCTGTCCTGGCTGGCCTTCGGTGGCTTGCTGCTGGGGCGCTGGCGCTACGGCTGGCGCGGCGCCACCGCGGTGCGTTGGACCCTCGCGGCGATGGTCTTGTTGGTGCTGGCCTTCTTCGGCAGCAAGTTCGTGCTCGAACTGGTCCTGCGCAGGACCTGAGGAACGCGGCGCCTGCGGGCGCGGAGCGTTCCGAGCTGAGCGCCGCCGAGACCAGCAGCCAAAAGCTAGGCTGCGCCGCAATAACCGATGAATCAATTACTTGCCTGCGCACACGCCGCGGGCGGCGCCTGTATGCACGGTCTGTCGACTTCGCTTAACCGGCGCTTGCCGGAACAATATTTGCCTTGACAACTATTGCCTGGGCGCAGATTATTTCGCGCCATGACCACCCCCAATCCGACCCAGCCCTGCTCCACCTCGAACCTCGGCCTGCTGTTCCGCCAGGTACGCGACGCGATGTGGGCGCAGATGGAACGCGAGCTGGCCCAGGCCGGCCACGATCTGACCTTCAGCCAGTTCATCACCCTCAAGGAACTCGCGATCGGCACCGCCGGCGTGACCGAGCTGGCGCGTGCCGCCCAGCTCAACCCGGGGGCGATGACCCGCTTGCTCGACAAACTGGAAAGCCGCGGTCTGGTCGCACGCGTCGCCGATCCCGACGATCGCCGCGCGATCAACATCCATTTGACCGAGGCCGGTTCGGCGATCTGGACCGACATCGACCAGTGCGGCCGCCGCGTGCGCGAACGCGCGATGGCCGGCCTCAGCGAAAACGACCGCGACCAGCTCTACCGTCTGCTCGAACAGGTTCGCGACAACCTCTCCCTCACCGGTTCCTGAGCCATGTCCGCCATCGACACTCGCCCGCGCCGCGGGCTGCTCTTCGTGCTCGCGCCGCTCGCCGCGGCGCTGATCCTCGCCGGCTGCGCCAGCACCCGCGGCCTGGTCCCCGAAGGCCGCGCGCTCGATCCCGACGATCTCGCGACCCAGCGCAGCTTCGCCGGCGCGTCGCTGTCCGACGCCGCCTTTCCGCAGCGCGACTGGTGGAACTCGCTCGGCGACGCGCAATTGAATGATTTGATCGACGAGGCCCTGGCCGGCACGCCGGGCCTGGACGCCGCCGACGCGCGCGTGCGCCAGGCCATCGCCCAGGCCGGCCTCGCGGACGCCGCGCGCAAGCCCACCCTCGGCGGCAGCGCCCAGTACTCCGGCCTGCAACTGCCCGAGACGGTCGCCCCGGAGCCGCTCGGCGGCAAGTACAGCGGCGTCGAAGTGTTGTCGCTGAGCTTCAAGTACAGCCCCGACCTGTGGGGCGGCAAGCGCGCACGCTGGCAGGCCGCACTCGGCCAGGCCCGCGCCGCCGAAGTCGAATCGCAGGCCGCGCGCCTGACCCTGTCGTCGAACATCGCCCGCGCCTACGTTGCGCTGGCCCAGGCCCATGCCGCGTTCGATGTCGCCCAGGCCGAAAAGCAACGCTCCGAACATCTGCTCGGCCTAGGCCGCCAGCGGGTCAAGGCCGGCCTCGACAATCAGCTGCAGATCCGCAACGCCGAAAGCGCCAGCGCCGCCGCCGACCAGCAGATGCAGGCGGCGCAGCAACAGATCGACGCCACCCGCAACGCGATCGCCGCACTGCTCGGCAAGGGCCCGGACCGCGGCCTCGACCTCGCCCGCCCGGCCCTGCTCGAGGCGAAGTCGCCGGCGATCCCTGCGGTGACCTCGAGCGAGTTGCTCGGCCATCGCCCCGACGTGGTCGCCGCGCGCTGGCGCGTGGAAGCCGCGTCGCACGGGATCAAGGCGGCCAAGGCCGACTTCTATCCGAGCGTGAACCTCAGCGCGATGCTCGGCCTGGCCTCGGGCGGCCTGTCGGATCTGTTCGGCAGCGATGCGGTGCTGATCCAGGGCGGCCCGGCGCTGAGCCTGCCGATCTTCGACGGCGGCCGTTTGCGCAACCAGCTCGCCGAAAGCGATGCCGAGTACGACCTCGCCGTCGCGAACTACAACCAGAATCTGATCGCCGCCTTGCGCGAAGTCGCCGACGCCCTGCAGGCGTCGCGCTCGCTCGATGCGCAATTGCTGTCGGCGCAGCAGGCGCGCGATGCCGCGCAACAGGCCTGGC
The DNA here is from genome assembly GCF_051217035.1 of Lysobacter sp. 1R34A. Classification (NCBI taxonomy): domain Bacteria; kingdom Pseudomonadati; phylum Pseudomonadota; class Gammaproteobacteria; order Lysobacterales; family Lysobacteraceae; genus Lysobacter; species Lysobacter sp. 1R34A. The sequence continues at coordinate 44,971 of NZ_JBPKJP010000004.1, read as the reverse complement.
AGATCGCCGGCACCCGCTACCGCGCCGGCCTGGGCACCCAGCTCGAGGTGCTGTCGGCGCAACGTCCGCTGCTGCAGCTCGATCAGCAGCTCGCCGGCTTGCGCGCGCAGCGCCTGGCCGCGGCGATCGACCTCGACCGCGCGCTCGGCGGCGGCCTCGAGCTGCGCGCGCCCGACCCGGTCGCCGCCAAGCGCCCCGTCACCACCTCCGATTCCAGCGTTATCGCCAAGGCCTCCATGCCATGACCACCGACATCAATCCGCAAGCCGCGGCCGCAGCCGCCGCCCCGCCGTCCAACGGCAAGCGCCGCAAGGCACTGTTGATCCTGCTCGGGGCGGTCGCGCTAGCCGCGATCGCCTGGGGCCTGTACTACATGCTGGTGCTGCGCTGGCATCAGGACACCGACGACGCTTACGTCCAGGGCAACGTGGTCAGCATCACCCCGCAGACGCTCGGCACGGTAGTGAGCATCGGCGCCGACGACGGCATGAAAGTCAGCGCCGGCCAGGTGTTGGTCCAACTCGACCCGAACGATGCGCAGGTCGCCTACGACCAGGCCACCGCCAACCTCGCCAACACCGTGCGCCAGGTGCGCGGTCTGTTCAGCGCGGTCGATGCCGGCCAGGCCGATCTGTCGGCACGCCAGGTCGCGGTGCAGAAGGCGCGCGCCGACGTGAAGCGCCGCGAAGGCCTGGTCGCAGCCGGCGCGGTCTCGGCCGAAGAGCTCGCCCACGCCCGCGACGAACTCGCCGCGGCCGAAGCGGCGCTGTCGTCCTCGCGCGGCGCGCTGGCGCGCAATCGCGCGCTGGTCGACGCCACCACCGTCGCCAGGCAACCGCAGGTCGCCGCGGCCGCCGCGCAATTGCGCCAGGCCTATCTGAACCTGCAGCGCGCGGCCATCGTCGCGCCGGTCGACGGCTATGTCGCCAAGCGCAGCGTGCAACTCGGCCAGCGCGTGCAGCCGGGCACCGCGCTGATGACGATCGTGCCGCTGGAGCAGGTATGGATCGAGGCCAACTTCAAGGAAACCCAACTCGCCGACATGCGCATCGGCCAGCCGGTCGAATTGCACTCGGACCTGTACGGCAGCGACGTGACCTACCAGGGCAAGCTGGTCAGTCTGGGCATGGGCACCGGCAGCGCCTTTTCGCTGCTGCCGGCGCAGAACGCCAGCGGCAACTGGATCAAGATCATCCAGCGCGTGCCGGTGCGGATCGAAGTCGATCCCAGGCAACTGGCCGAACACCCGCTGCGCCTGGGCCTGAGCATGCACGTCGATGTCGGCATCCGCGAACGCGGCGGCGCCGTGCTCGCCGCCGCGCCGCCGGCCAAGCCGCTGCTGAGCACCCAGGCGTATGCCAAGCAATTGTCCGAAGCCGACGCGGTGATCGCGAACATCGTCCGCGAGAACCTGCCCGATACCCATCACGGTTGACGAACGCACGGCCGGACCGCCGGCCGGTTGCAGTCGGACCCGTAGCCCCGCAGCAAAGACGAAGCGCCTCCCCCACGTCGTGGCTTCGTCTGTCGTTCGCGACGCATCGCAACGCAGCGGCCGCGCCATCGGCGCCGCTGTGCCCCCCTCCCCCGGCGATGCATGGCGGGCTCTGAGACCGTCATTCCGGCGCGAGCCGGAATGACGGGCATCGGAAGCTTCGCTTTCGTTCCTGGTGCCGCGCCCGCGCGGTCCACCCGATCAAACAGGCAGATCCATGTCCGCCACCACGGCCAATGCCGGCGCCGCTCCCGCCGCGCCCACGCAAGCGGGTTTCCGCCCGCCGAACATCGCGCTGACCACCCTGGGCCTGGCCCTGGCGTCGTTCATGCAGGTGCTCGACATCACCATCGCCAACGTCTCGCTGCCGACCATCGCCGGCAACCTCGGCGGCAGCAGCAGCCAGGCGACCTGGGTCATCACCTCGTTCGCGGTCAGCAACGCGATCGCCCTGCCGCTCACGGGTTTCTTCACCCGCCGTTTCGGCGAGCGCAAATTGTTCATGTGGGCGACCCTGGCCTTCGTGGTCGCATCCCTGCTGTGCGGTCTGGCCAGCAGCATGGGTCTGCTGGTCACCGCGCGCGCCCTGCAGGGGTTCGTCGCCGGGCCGATGTACCCGGTGACCCAGGCGCTGTTGATCTCGATCTACCCACCGCACAAACGCGGGCAGGCGATCGCCCTGCTGGCGATGGTCACGGTGGTCGCGCCGATCGCCGGCCCGATTCTCGGCGGCTGGATCACCGACAACTACAGCTGGGAATGGATCTTCTTCATCAACATCCCCATCGGCATCTTCGCCAGCCTCGTGGTCGGCAGCCAGTTGCGCGGGCGGCCCGAAAAGCTGGAACGCCCGAAGATGGACTACATGGGCCTGATGACCCTGATCGTCGGCGTCGGCGCGCTGCAGGTCCTGCTCGACCTGGGCAACGACGAGGACTGGTTCAACTCGACCAAGATCGTGGTCCTGGCGATCGTCTCGGTCATCGCGCTGACCGTGTTCGTGATCTGGGAACTGACCGAGCGCGATCCGATCGTCAACCTGCGCCTGTTCCGCCATCGCAACTTCGCCGCCGGGACCGCGGCGATGGTGCTGGCGTATTCGGCCTTCTTCGCGGTCGGCCTGCTGGTGCCGCTGTGGCTGCAACGCAACCTGGGCTATACGCCGATCTGGGCCGGCTTCGCCACCGCGCCGATCGGCATCCTGCCGGTATTGCTGACCCCGTTCGTGGGCCTGTACGCGACCCGCTTCGATCTGCGCATGGTCGCCAGCTTCGCCTTCATCGCGATGGCCTTCACCAGCTTCATCCGCTCCGGCTTCAACCTCGACGTCGACTTCAACCACGTGGCGATGGTGCAGCTGTGGCAGGGCCTCGGCGTCGCCTTGTTCTTCATGCCGGTGCTGACGATCCTGCTGTCGGACCTGGAACCGCACGAGATCGCCGCCGGTTCGGGCCTGGCCACCTTCGTGCGCACCTTGGGCGGCAGCTTCGCCGCTTCGCTGACCACCTGGGGCTGGAACCAGCGCAGCACCGTCCACCATGCGCAGCTCACCGAGCACATCGGCGCCTACGACCCGGCGGTGCTGCAGACCGTCGACGCGCTCGGCGGCGGCGACCTGCAACGCGGCGCGGTAAGCCTCAATCAAATGATCTCGCAGCAGGCCGCTCAGATCGGCTTCAACGAGATCTTCCACCTGCTCGGCATTTTGTTCCTGGCGGTGATCGTCATCGTCTGGTTGGCCAAGCCGCCGTTCACCGCCAAGCTCGGCGGCGGCGCGGCTGCAGCCGGCGGACACTGATCGCGGCCGGTCTTCGCCCCGGAGCCCGGCACCGCTACCGCGACACGACGGGCGACATTAGAAACGCCGCAGGCGGGTCAGCCCGGCCTGTGGCGTTTCGCGTCCTGCATGACCGCCGAAGCCGACCGGTACCGCTTCAGGCCGTGCCCGCCTCAGGCCGTTACCCGCGCCGCAGACTGCACCGCCGGCGCCGTCTCGCAGACCTCCGCCGCGCATTTCAGGACGAAGCGCTGGCGTGCCTCGTGATAGCTGCGATCGGCGCCGAAGAAATTGCGGTACATGTGCGCGAGTTCTTCGGCGCCGTAACTTTCCAGCGGTTTGCGGCGCTCGTCGGCAGCGCGGCGGCGGCGTTTGAGGCTCAGCGCCTTGCGGCAACTCGCCGGGTCGGCGGCGCGCTCGGCGCGCTGTTCGACGTGGGCGACGAAATCGGCGGCGCTGGCGCCGAACGCGGCATCGATCAGGCCGATGCGCTCGGCGCCGGCGGCGCCGATGGGACGCAGGCCTTCGGTCAGTTCCCGGGCCAGGGTATCGCCGACCCGGCGCGGCAGCAGATAGGTCCAGTACTCCGAGCCGTACAACCCGCCCATGCCTTTGTAGTGCGGGTTCATCACTACGCCGCGCCGCGCCCACACCTGGTCCGCGGCCAGGGCCAGGATCACCCCGCCGGCGCCGGCATTGCCCTGCATCGCCGAGATCACCAGATGGCTGTCGGTCAATACGATCTCGCGGACCAGGGCGTTCATCGCCAGGATGTTGCGCCACGACTCCAGCGCCGGATCGTTCGAAGCCTGGATGGTATTGAGGTGGATGCCGTTCGACCACAGGTCGGCGCCGCCCATCAGCACGATCGCCCGGGTCGGGCGCTGCCGCGCCTGCAGGAAGGCGGTGCGCAGCCGGTCGCATTGCGCGGTCGACATCGCGCCGTTGTAGAAGTCGAAATGCAGGTAGCCGATCGCGCCGGATTCTCGGTAGCGGATCTGCCGATAGCCGTGATCGCGCTGGCCGGCGACCGACATCGCCGGCCGCGACGCGCGTTCCAGCACTCCCTGCATGCGCCGCTCGCCGAGCACCTGGGTCGCCGGCAGTTTGATCCCGTCCTTCTCGCGCAGATGGCTGAGCCAGACCGCGCCGTCGCCGGTGGCCACGCAGACCGCGCCTTCGCGCCATCCGAGCAACTCGCCGGGACGGCCGCGCAGGACGCGCTCGGGGTGGGCGCCGAACACCTGGCAGCGCAGTCCGGCGAGCTCGGCACGCGCGCCCGGGTAGCTGTCGGCGCTGCGCACCCGCGCCAGCACCGAAGCGGTGTCGAGCTGCCAGTCGATCGCCCGCTCGGACGGGCGCATCGCCGCGCGCAACCGCCCGCGCACCTCGGCGCGACCGTAGTCGAGCGGCTGTGGGCGATAACCGCCTTCAGCGTAGCGCTCGACCGCCTGCAGCAGGGCGCGGATCGCGGCATCGGTGACTTCGTGCCGGTACAGCTGGCTCTTGGACGCGCCGCGCATGGCGAAGCCGGCGCTGGCCCAGATGTCGCCGGCGTCCATCTCGGCGGCCGCCTGCAGCACGGTCACTCCCCAGTCGTGCTCGCCGTCGAGGATCGCCCAGTCGAGCGAGGACGGTCCGCGGTCGCCGACGATGCCGGGGTGGACGATCAGGCAGGTGTGCTGGGTCCAGATGTCGTCGGGAATCGCCGACTTGAGCATCGGCGCAACGATCAGCTGCGGCCGCTCGCGCGCGACCGCGGCACGCATCGTGTCGGCATCGGCGGCGACTTGCACGCTGACTTCATGGCCGAGATCGGTCAGCTCGACCCAGGCGCGCTGCGCAAGGCCGTTGTACGCGGTGCACAGGAACAGGATACGCAGCGCCATCGCACGCTCCATGTCACGACGAAGCGTCGAATTTGTGCCATCGCATGTTCATATTCCTGAGCGGCGATCACAAATTCCTGTTGCGCCGCAGCGGGATCGCGAATTTTCGACGGCCATCGCCGTTTGGATAAGAACGGCGGGAAACAGGCGTTTCGGTTGACCGTCGCGGCCGCCGGGCTGCGTTTGGCCACGGGCGAGAACCGTCGGTTTTGACAGTGGTCCGGCATGGGCCGCGCCGATTCGGCATCCTCGCCGGGCGACGGCCGAGCCGTCGCGAGCGGCGTCGGGGACGCAACGCCGCCCGGTTCCCGGAGCGTCCAGGAACGGCCGCGATCGCGGCCTCATCGCCCATGAGGGGCTCAAGGAGAGGAGTGATGTTCAAGCGCACGACCACCACGTTGTTCGCCACCTGCGCGTTCTGTTTCGGCATGGCGTTTTCGTTGAGCGCCTTCGGCTCCGGCAGCTGCCAGAGTTGCTGGGACGCTTGCCAGGCGGACTTCGATTACTGCGTCAATGCCGGCTATCCCGAGGAAAACTGCCGGATCACCTGGCGCAGCTGCGGCATTTCCTGCGGTTGCCCGATTCCCTGAGCCGCCTCGCGGCCGGCAGGCGCGAGCGCGTCTGCCGGCCGCGTTCGACGCGCAGGATCGTGATGCATCGCAGCGCAGATCGCCCTGGCGGCGTTTGCCGCGAGTGCGGCGGTCACGTACAAGGCCGGCGACCGGATCGGCATTTAGCTACACCGATCACATCGGCGCAGCAGCCGGGCCCTGGCACCGGACCGGGGCGGTGCTATAACTCCAGGCGTCCAGTGACGGACCAGGAGCAACAGTGACGTTGACGACCTCCACCGGCTCATCTGCGCAGGCCGCATCGCCTCCGCTAAGGGCATTGTCCCAAACCCGGCACCGACCCGGCCCCCAGCCGCATCGCCGCGCTGAAGGCAACCCGCATACGCCTCGTCGCCTGTCGGCGAACGCCGCTCCGCGCCGATCGCGACCGCAAGAGAGTCCCAATCCCTCATCACAGCCACCGCCGGCCCGCGCACGCCCCGGCTTTCTCGAGGACATGCAATGAACTTCAAGTCGATCCTGACGACGATCCTGGTCGTGGCGCTGGCGCTCGGCCTCGGCGTCGGTGCCGGTTACCTGGTCCGCAACAGCGGCCTGCTCGGCAACGGCGGAGGCGGCGGTGCGGTGGTGACCCAGGGCGATTACTCGTCGGTCTACGCCAAGGCCGGCGGCGAAGTGGTGATGTATTCGCTATCGACCTGCCCGTTCTGCAAACAGGCGCGCGAGGTGCTCGAGAAGCAGAACGTCAAGTTCGTCGAGCGCATCATCGACCAGGACAAGGACGCCAAGGCCGAAGCCGATGGCCTGAAGATCAAGAGCGTGCCGACCTTGTACATCGGCGACCAGAGCCTGCAGGGCTACGATGAAGCCAAGCTGGTCGAACTGATCAACGCGCACGGCAAGGCGGCCAAGCCGGCGGCTTGAGCTTGACGGACCGGTTCAGCGATTGGGATCAGTGGACCGATCCCGCCCGGATCTATCCAGCCCCGATCTATCGAAACCCGATCTATCGAAACCGGATCTATCCAACCCGGATCGGTCGCAACGCGCTGGAGCTCGATGCGTCCAGCGCGGCTAGCCGGTCCGGCCCCGACCGGCTAGCCGGCGAGCACTCGCAAACCACAGGCGAACGCTGCGCCCAGCAGCGTCCCGCCGATCACCTCGGCCAGACTGTGGCGCGCCAGCTTGAGGCGCGACCAGGCGAGCAACGGCAACAGCGCGATCGCGAGCGCGGCCAACGCCGGTTGCAACGAACACAGCGACACCGCAGCGAACGCCAGGCTCGCCATGTGCAGCGACAGTTTGATCCAGCGGTTCAGCAAGGCCGCCGCGACCACCATGGCCGCGACCGCAAGGATGCCCTGCCCCATCGGCGCCGCGCGTTCGCGCATCCACCACCAGCACGCCGCCAGCACCGCCAGCAGCACCGCATACAGCAGGGGCCGCTCGCTGGGATGCGAGGCGTCCACGGTCGTCCAATGCCCGCCCCGGCGCCGCTGCGCCACGAAGGCCCAGCTCACCAGTACCGCCGTCGCGACCCCGCACAGCGCCGACCAGAACGCCTGCGGCGCGAGCACCCGCACGCTGACCATGGTCAGGCCGATGAAGACCGCGAACGGGTGCAGCACGATCGAGGTCCAGCGCGCCAACCTGCCTGCATTGCCCCGTTCGCGCTCGGTGCCGCTCACGCCGCGTCCAGGGCCTCGGACAGGCGCTCCACCGCGATCACTTCCATCTCGCCGATGCGGCCGCCACGCGGGGCGTTGCCCTTGGCGACGATGGCGCGCTTGAACCCGTGGGTCGCAGCTTCCTTGAGACGGTCTTCGCCGTTCGGCACCGGCCGGATTTCGCCGGACAGGCCGACTTCGCCGAAGGCGACGGTGTGCTCGGCCAAGGGTTGGTCGCGCAGCGACGACAACACCGCCAACAGCACCGGCAGGTCGGCCGCGGTTTCCTGCACGCGGATGCCGCCGACCACGTTGACGAACACGTCCTGGTCGCCGACCGAAATGCCGCCATGCCGATGCAGCACCGCCAGCAGCATCGCCAGCCGGTTCTGTTCCATGCCGACCGCGACCCGGCGCGGATTCGATAGCGGCGAGGAGTCGACCAGCGCCTGCACCTCGACCAGCAACGGCCGGGTGCCTTCGCGCGTCACCATCACGCAGCTGCCCGGCTGCGGGCTGCGGCTGCCGGAAAGAAAGATCGCCGAGGGGTTCGGCACTTCGCGCAGGCCCTTGTCGCTCATCGCGAACACGCCGAGCTCGTTGACTGCGCCGAAGCGGTTCTTGAAAGCGCGCAGCACGCGGAAACGGCTGCCGCTCTCGCCCTCGAAATACAGCACCGCGTCGACCATATGCTCGAGCACGCGGGGGCCGGCGATGCCGCCTTCCTTGGTGACGTGGCCGACCAGGAACACCGCGGTGCCGGTTTCCTTGGCGTAGCGCACCAGCCGCGCGGCGCTCTCGCGAACCTGGCTGACCGATCCCGGCGCGGCGCCCAGTTGTTCGGTCCACAGAGTCTGCACCGAGTCGGCGACGATCAGCGCCGGCTTGGTGGCGGCGGCGTGTTCGAGGATGCGCTCCACCCCGGTCTCGGCCAGGGCATGCACGCCGTCGAGCGGCAGGCCGAGCCGGGCGGCCCGGCCGGCGACCTGCGACAGCGATTCTTCGCCGGTGACGTACAGGCCCGGCAGGGTTTGAGCCATACGGGTGATCGCCTGCAGCAGCAGGGTCGACTTGCCGATGCCGGGGTCGCCGCCGACCAGCACCACCGCGCCGTGCACCAGGCCGCCGCCGAGGACCCGGTCGAACTCGCCGATGCCGGTGCTGACCCGCGACTCCTCGCTATGGCGCACGTCCTTGAGCGCGGTCACCGCCGGCGCATCGACGCGCCCGGCCCAGCTGGAACGCCGGCTCGCGGCCACGCCGCCGCCCGCGCCGGCCTTGACCGCCGGCTCGACGATGAACTCGCTGAGGGTGTTCCAGCCGCCGCATTCGCCGCACTGCCCTTGCCACTTGTTGTAGTCGGCGCCGCACTCGGAACAGACGTAGGCGGTGCGGGCGGCCTTGGCGGCCGACTTGGCGGGCGGTTTGGACATATTCGACATGGGCGGACGACGGCGAGGCGATACCAGGCCGCACTGTAGCCGCTCGCCGTCGCATCCTGCGAGATGGACCGCGCAGCTCAACGGGCGCCGGGCCTGAACGGCCGGGCGGATCGCTACCGATCGCCAAAATCACCCAAGAGGGAGCTGCGGGCACCGAGTGGCAGCAGGCGCACCGGCGATCAAGCAGCGCCGGTTTCGCCACCTGCGCACCGTCCCGCGATGCCGCTCGGGCCCGATCAAGCCGTCGCCGACGACGAACGACAACGCCCGCTCAGGCCGCGACCGGCCGATGCTGCTCGGGATAGATGGCGCGCAGGTTCTGCTGCGGAGTCGCGAGCAGGCCGCCGACATCGTGCGAGGCGACGATGCTGTAGCCGCGCGCATCGATGTCCTTGGCGATCGTGTGCCAATCCAGCTTCGGCATCGCCATCGAGGTGTCGATCGTCCAACCGAAGCGCAGGGCGCCGAGCGCCTTCATTTCTTCCAGCGGCAGCCAGCTGTCGGCAGGCGCCACCACGTAACCTTCATCCTCACCCACCACGAATACGTCTACGCGCATTTTCATCAGTGCCTTTGCTGTCTGTGCTGTCTCTACTGCAAGCCGGCGCATGGTGTCGATCGGCCCGATAAAAAAAGGTGAAGAAGGAATGGCGTTTTGGTGAAGCACCCTCCCGGGGCTGAATCTTGGATTCAAGTTGTATGCAAGTTGATGACAGAAGCGCTGCGTTATGTGCTGCCCTGCAGCTTGACAAAGCGAGGTCTCAGGCGCTGCGACGCGGCTTTCCCAAACTGAATACTCGGACCATCCCCAAGCACATTCGTCGGTCTATCGCCGCGTTGGGGCTTCGAGTCTAATAACGTCGCGGCACGTCGAACGAGTACTGCCGACGAGCTTTCGTCGAGCACGACCGCCAACCGGCCGCAAAAGATCAGTCACCGCTACAGGCCCCTCCGGCCGCTCTGGAGAGAGCACCAGCTACACATTGCCAGGCGGATAAAGAAGTTCGTTCCTTCTCAAATATCCTCGGCCGTACTCTAGAAACGAACTGGACGCCCGTGTTGCACGACGCTGGACCACTGCAAGGCAGCCATCGTGGAGCAGAACTTCCCCATTCCATTTTGCTTCGTCTTCTCGGTCGCAGCCCGACAGAAAGACCAGCACAATCAGCAGTCCCGATTTTATTGATTATTTTTCGCGCACTTCATAAATCACCGCTAATTGGGGCGAAAGATCAACGCTCTCTAAAAGCCTCACCCGTATGCTGTTGCAACGGACTGAGCAAGTAGTCGATCACCCTGCGCTTGCCGGTGCTGATCTCGACGCTCAAGGCCATGCCCGGCGTCAGGCGAACCTGCACGCCGTCGATATCGAGCGCGGTCTGGGCCAGCCTGACCCGCGCGGGGAATACCAGCCCCAGCTTTTCGTCCTGTGCGGCGTCGTGCGAGACGCTTTCGACGGTGCCGGTCAGGTAGCCGTAGCGGGTATAGGGAAAGCTTTCGACCTTGACCGTCACCGGCTGGCCGGCGCGCACGAAGCCGATGTCCTTGTTCAGCACCGTTGCTTCCACCTCGAGCGCCTCTTCGGCCGGCACTACCGCCAGTAGCGGCTGCGCCGGGGTGACCACGCCACCGACGGTATGCACGGCGAGCTGCTGGACCGTGCCCGCCACCGGCGCCCGCAACTGCATGAGCTTGTCGCGCTGACCGGTCTTGGCCACTTCGGGCGTGAATTGCTGCACTTGTTCGCGCGCTTTGCGCAGCCCGTCCAGGGTTTGCTGGCGGGTATCGGCGACCAGCACCTTCAACTGCTCCTGCGCGCCGCTCAGAGCCGATTGCGTCTCGTGCAGCCGACTGCGTTGCGCGGCAAGGTCGCGTTCGGCGGCGATGCGTTCCTGCTCGCGCAGCAGGTATTCGTGCCGGCCGACATACTTGCCCTCGACCAGCTTGGCGTAATCGTCAGCGCGTCCTTTGGCGATCACGGCGCTCTGCTGCAAGGGGCCGATCAGGGACTGCACGGTCTGCAGCTCGGCCTTGCGCTGGCCGATTGCCGCTTCCAGGTTGTCGCGCTTGGCGCTGAAGGCCTGGAATTCGCTGTGCGCGAGCTGCTGCTCGGACTGGAAACGCACCGCCGGCAAGGCCGGGTCCGATGCCAGGATCGGCGCGCCGTGCCCATCGATCGCCGCCGCCAGCGCACTCAGGCGCAATTCCGCCAGGCGCGCGTTGACCAGGGTTTCCCCCGCCTTCTCGTAATCGGCGGTGGTCGCGGTGGCGTCCAGCTCGATTAACAGCTGTCCCTGTTTCACCCGCTCGCCGTCGCGCACCAGGATGCGCCGCACCACCGCGGTCTCCGCCGGTTGCAGCACTTTGGTGCGCGAACCGACCACGGTCTTGCCTTGCGCCACCGCGACGATGTCCAGTTTGCCGATGCAGGCCCACAATAGCGCCACGCAGAAGAACGCGACGATGATGCGCATCGTCCAGCGCGGCAGCGGCGCCAATGGCGTTTCGATCAGCTCCAGATGCGCGGGCAGGAACGCCAACTCGTCTTGGCTGCGTTTGGGCGGATCGAGCGTCCGACGCACCGACCAGGCCGCCTTGAAGACACGGCCGTAGCGCGCGACGAAATCGCCGACGGCTTGAAAGACATGCTTCATCGACTTATCCCTGCTGCAGGCGATGCAGATATGCGTAATGGCCGTCCGGGCGCGCGAGCAACTCGGCATGCGACCCGCTTTCCACGATGCGTCCCTTCTCGACCACCACGATGCGGTTGGCGTGACGCACGGTGGAGAGGCGATGGGCGATGATCAGTACCGTGCGCCCTTTGCAAATCGCGCGCATGTTGGCCATCACCGCATGCTCGGACTCGTAGTCGAGCGCACTGGTGGCTTCGTCGAAAATCAGGATGCGCGGGTCGGTGATCAACGCTCGCGCGATCGCGATGCGCTGGCGCTGACCGCCGGATAGCCCCGCCCCTTGCTCGCCGACCTTGGTGTCGTAGCCTTCGGGCAGTTCGACGATGAAGTCGTGCGCGCCGGCCAGTTTCGCGGCGTGAATCACCCGCTCCAGCGGAATACCCGGATCCGACAGGGCGATGTTCTCGCGCACGCTGCGGTTGAACAGGAAATTCTCCTGCAGCACCACGCCGAGCTGACGCCGCAACCAGGCCGGATCGGCCAGCGCCAGATCGTGGCCATCGATGAGCACTCGCCCTCGTTCGGGCACGTACAAACGCTGAACCAGCTTGGTCAGGGTGCTCTTGCCGGAACCGGAACGGCCGACGATGCCGATCACTTCGCCCGCGGCAATGTTGAGATCGATGCCGCTGAGCACTTCGGCCGCGTCGGGCCGATAGCGGAAGGTCACGCCCTCGAAAGTCACCTGGCCGCGGATGGGCGGCAGGACCATGCGGCTACCCGGCAGTTCAGTGCGGGTATTGAGGATGTCGCCGAGACGCTCGACGGAAATACCGACCTGCTGGAAGTCCTGCCACAGCTGGGCCAGGCGGATGATCGGGGCGGCGACTTGGCCGGCGAGCATGTTGAAAGCGATCAGCTGACCGATCGACAGATCCCCTGCGATCACCAACTGGGCTCCCCAGAACAGGATCGCGATGCTGACCAGCTTCTGCACCAACTGCACGCCTTGCTGGCCGATCGTCGCCAATCGGGTGACGCGGAACGCGGCGGCGACATAGCCCGCGAGCTGGTTGTCCCAGGTGCGGGTGACGCGGGGATCGACCGCGGTGGCCTTGATGGTGCCGATGCCGGTCACCGTCTCGACCAGGAACGATTGATTGTCGGCGCTGCGGGCGAACTTTTCGTTGAGGCGCTTGCGCAACACCGGCGTGATCGACGCGGACCACAGGGCGTACACGGGTAGCGAAATCACTACGATCAGGGTGAGCCAGCCGCTGTAGTAGAACATCACCGCGAGAAACACCACGGTAAAGAACAGATCGAGTACCGAGGTCAGCGCCTGCCCGGTTAGGAAGGTGCGGATATTCTCGAGCTCGCGCACTCGCGCCATGGTGTCGCCGACGCGGCGCGACTCGAAATACGCCAGAGGCAAGGCCAGAATGTGCCGGAACAGGCGCGCGCCCAACTCGACATCGATCTTGCTGGTCGTGTGCGCGAACACATAGGTACGCAAACCCGACAAGACCACGTCGAACACCGCGATGGATACCAGCCCGACCGCGATCACATGCAGCGTGGTAAGGCCGTGGTGCACCAGCACCTTGTCCATCACCACCTGATAGAACAGCGGCGTGATCAGGGCGAACATCTGGATGAAGAACGATACCGCGAACACTTCCAGCAGCAACTTGCGGTACTTCACTACTGCCGGCACGAACCAGCTGAAGTCGAACTTGGCGAGTTCACCGAGTACGGAAGCGCGCGATGCGACCTGAAGCAGGCGGCCAGCGTAGCGCGACTCGAACTCGGCCATCGGCAAGCTGCGCGGCCGCTTCTGTACGAGATCGTGGATCAGCACCGTGTCACCATTGACCTTGGCGACGATGAAGGACTCTCCGTTTTCGACCAACGCCAAAGCCGGCAGGCTCGCCATACCGATACGTTCGGCAGGCTGCTCGGTGATGCGCGCTTTCAGTCCGAGGTGTTTGGCGGCGAGCAAAAGACGAGTGTCGTCGAACGCTTCGCTGCCGGCACCGTGCTGGTGGCTGAGTTGAGCGGCATCGGCGGCGATACCGTGGAACTGGGCCAACAAGACCAGCCCGGCCAGAGCGAGATCCGGCGGATTACCAGGCGCAACGACGGTGTCTACGACCGCAAGCGCCGCACTTCCCTGTGACATTCGAACCGCCCTTCAAGTAATGCTATGGCACCGCAATGAATGCCTTCCCCAGTACGATCAGCGTCACATCGGGAAGGTTCGCCTGTCAAGAAATAATCGGCAGACCACGTGGATATTCAGCTTGTTCATCAAGCGTTTGCCAGATGAATGTGCTTCCTTGCAGCGCTTGACCCGATAAGCCTAAGGCGAGCTTGTGTCAGGACTTGAGATCGTCGTGATGAGCAATATCGACGAGTCGAAATTGCGCGGACGAATTTCTTTCGTATGGAGCGTTGGAGGGATGTTCCGCCAAGAACTGCCCGGAAGCACAAACGAACATTGCTCTGAGTCGGGGCTACACAGTCCGCTACGAGCGCCATGCGAGCGAAATCGACAACGACTGAGACCGGGCCCCAAAATTCAGCTAGCCGCGCCGTAACAAACAAGTCCCGGCAAGACTGAAGACTGTCTCCGGAAAGTTGGCTGTCTGTGTGACCGGCATTTGAACCTTTCCGGGCCCGAACCCACTCCACAAAAAGCCCCGCTTTGAGCGGGGCTTTCGGTACGGGTTCCGGAAGGCGGCGGCCGTTGGACCATTAGCCTGGCGGTTGCTTCGCCTTCGGGATTACTTGGTGCCGGAAATAGGAATCGAACCTACGACCTACGCATTACGAATGCGCCGCTCTACCAACTGAGCTATTCCGGCTAGGGCGGCAATTCTAGGCGGCGATGGTCGGCGCGGTCAATCGAGCAGGCCCGGAACGCCCTGGCGAGCGGCCACGAACCGCCGGGCTACCCACCTGGACGACGACCGCATATCGCCTTCGATGAGCGCGGCACGGGCCCGGCGCCGCCGGAACGAGCGCGGGAACGACGCCGGCACAGCCGCTTCTGCGGCGCCGTTATCATCCGCGCCATGCAGCCCCTCCTCGCCGCACTCGCCGATTCGCTGATCTTCATCCTGTTGTCCTGGGGTATCTGGCGCCTGTTGGGCCGCTCGATACCGCTGGCGGTGGTGCCGATCGCGATCGGTCTCGGGCTGACGGCGATCGGCGGCTTACCGGCCCAGGTCGGCGTGCCCTCGGCCATCGGCGACCGGTTCGGCTGGGTCGGAGTGCTGGCACTGGCCTTCACCGCCGGCCTGGAGACCCGCCACGGCGGAGATCCGGCCGCGCCCTCGGCGGCGGCCCCGCCTGCGCTCAGCTCCTCCCTATCCCGTTTCGTGCTCAGTGCCGCGCTGGCACTGGCGCTGCCGTTCCTGGTCGGGACCGTCGCCGCCCACGCCTACTTCACCGGTCTGCCCGGCTGGGCGGCGCCACGCGGCCAGGGCTGGCTCGGCGCGCTCGCGATCGGGCTCTGCGTCGCCGTCAGCGCCTTGCCGGTCCTGATCGGCATCGTGCGCGAGCTCAAGGGCGAGCACCCCGCTTTGACCCAGGTGGCGGTCGGCATTGCGGTCGTCGACGACGCGGTGTTGTGGTTCGGTCTGGCGGCGTTGCTGTTGATCGCCGACGGCGGCGCCGGCTTCGCGGGCTGGTCGGGGCTGGACGCGCTGGCGGTCGTGGCGCCGCTGGTTCTCGCTGCGGCCGCTACGGTGGCCGAACGGAAGACCTGGGCGCCGCCGAAGGCTGCGATCTGGCTGACCGCGCCGCTGTATCTGGGCATCTGCTCGTGGGCCAGCTCGCAACTGGGGCTGCACGCGTTGCTCGGCGCCTACTTCGGCGGTGCGATCATGGCGCCGGGCTGGATCCGGCGCTTGCCGGTCGAACGGATCGGCCAGCTCGCCCTGTTCGGTTTGGCACCGCTGTTCTTCGGCCACAGCGGCCTGCGCATCGACGGCGACGCGCTCGGCTGGAGTTCGCTACAGGCGACCGTGGCCCTGCTGGCTTTGTCGGTTGCGGCGAAATTGGCGGCCTTGCTGATCTGCCCGCCATCGGCGCGGTTCTCGCGCCGGGACGCGCTGGCGATCGGCGCGCTGCTGCAATGCAAGGGCCTGATGGAGATCGTCGCGGCGACCGTGCTGCGCGACAAGGGCCTGTTGTCGGAACCGGCCTACGCCGCGTTGGTGATGCTTGCGGTGCTTTCGACCGTGCTGACCGGCCCGCTGTTCCGTTCGATCGTGGGGCGCCGCAGCGCCGCCCCGGATGCCGACCGCGAATACGTCTGAGCGAGCGGCCGAGCTCAACTCACCAATTGCAGGCGCAGTTCCTTGGGCAGGGCGAAGACCATGTTCTCGGGCTCCCCTTCTAGCTCGTTGACGCGCTCGGCGCCCAGCTCGCGCAGGCGCTCGATGACCCCCCGGACCAGGACCTCGGGGGCCGAGGCGCCGGCGGTGATGCCGATGCGCTTGCGGCCGCGGACCCAGTTCGGGTCGATCTCGACGGCGCCGTCGATCAGGTGGGCCTCGACGCCCTCGCGCTCGGACAGCTCGCGCAGGCGGTTGGAGTTGGAGCTGTTCGGCGAGCCGACCACCAGCACCAGATCGCAGCGCTCGGCCAACTGGCGCACGGCGTCCTGGCGGTTCTGGGTGGCGTAGCAGATATCGTCGTGGCGCGGGCCCTGGATCGCCGGGTACTTGGCGCGCATGGCCTCGATCACCGCACGGGTATCGTCGACCGACAAAGTGGTCTGGGTGGTGTAGGCCAGATTCTCGGGCTGGTCGACCTCGAGCGCGGCGACGTCCTCGATGTCCTCGACCAGGTAGATCCGGCCGGAACCGGCCTCGCGCCGCCACTGGCCCATCGTGCCTTCGACTTCCGGATGGCCTTCGTGACCGATGAGGATCACGTCGCGGCCGGCGCGGCAATGGCGCGAGACTTCGAGGTGGACCTTGGTCACCAGCGGACAGGTCGCATCGAAGACCTTGAGGCCGCGGCGTTCGGCTTCCTCGCGCACCGCTTTGGATACGCCGTGTGCGCTGAAGATCACCGTTGCGCCGTCGGGCACTTCGTCGAGTTCTTCGACGAAGACCGCGCCGCGGTGCTTGAGGTCGTCGACCACGAAGCGGTTGTGCACGACTTCGTGGCGCACGTAGATCGGCGCGCCTAGGGTCTCGATGGCGCGCTTGACGATCTCGATCGCGCGATCGACGCCGGCGCAGAAGCCACGGGGGTTGGCGAGGATGACGTCCATGGGGGCTATTGTACTCCCGTCGGGAACCTGCAGTGCCGGGCCCGGTGGCAGGAACTAGGAACTAGGAACTGGACCGGCTCGGCCGTCTACTTACTAGTTGCTCGTTTCCGGTTACTCGTTTCTAACTCCTCGCCCCGCCCCGCTCACTTCTCGCTCTCGGGCTTGCTGAACAAGCCATAGACCGCGATGCCGATCGCGCCGGCGACGATCGCCGAGTCGGCGATGTTGAACGAGGGCCAGTGGTAGTCGCGCCAGTACCACTGGATGAAGTCGACGACGTGGCCATGCAGCATCCGATCGATCACGTTGCCGATCGCGCCGCCGATCACCAGGGCGTACGGAAGCGCGGTCTTCCAGTCGCTGCGCGCGGCGCGCGAGAGCCAATACCCGAGCAGGCCGCTGATGCCGATGGCGAGGATCGCGAAGAAGTACTTCTGCCAGCCGCCGGCGTCGCTGAGGAAGCTGAAGGCCGCGCCGGTGTTGTAGCTGCGGTACCAGTTCCAGAACCCGTCGATCACCGGCACCGCAGTGTACTCGGGCAGCGAATTGAGCACCCAGGCCTTGCTGAGCTGGTCGAGCACGATCACGACGATCGAGACGATCAGCCAGGGCAGTGCGTTCTTGCGGGGGGTATCGGTCATAAGCCTTGGGGTCTACGAATCGGTGCGGAGCCGGTGAAGTGAAGAGCCCGCGCGCCGCCTTGCCGCGCGCGGTCGTGCCGCGGTCAGAACCAGTGCCGCTCCTCGCCCTCGCCGGCGACGTTGCTCACGCAGCGGCCGCACAGTTCGGGGTGTTCGGCTACCGCGCCGACGTCGGCGCGGTAATGCCAGCAGCGCACGCACTTGCTCTTGCTGGTCGGCGCGGCGAGCACAGCGATGTCCTTGATGCCGTCGTCGGCGATCACCTCGACATCGCCGCTGATGAACAGGAAACGCAGTTCCTCGGCCAGCGGCGCCAGCCAGTTCTGGTCGGACACGCCGCAGCGCAGCGAGATCTCGGCCTCGAGCGCGGCGCCGATCTGGCCGGCGGCGCGCATCGGCTCCAGGGTCTTGGCGACGCTGTCGCGCAATGCGAGCAGACGCTCGAACTCTTCGTTCGACAAGGCGGCGTCGGCCGGCAGCAGGGCCAGGCCGTCGTACCAGGTCGCGAACAGGACGTTGTCTTCGCGCGCGCCGTTTTCGGTCTGCGCCGGCAGGTGGCGCCACATTTCGTCGGCGGTGAACGCCAGGATCGGGGCGATCCAGCGCACGAAAGCCTCCGCGACGCGGTACATCGCGCTCTGCGCCGACCGGCGGCCGCGCGAATCCTCCTGCATCGTGTACAGGCGGTCCTTGGTGACGTCCAGGTACAGCGAGCCCAGGTCGACGCTGCAGAAGTTCGACAGCAGTTGCACGATCTCGGCGAAGTCGTAGCGGTCGTAGGCCGAGGCGATGCGGTCCTGCAGTTCGGCGGCGCGATGCACGATCCAGCGGTCCAGCGCGACCATGTCGGCGAGCGCGACCAGATGCCGGCCCGGATCGAAGCCGGCCAGGTTGCCGAGCAGGAAGCGCGCGGTGTTGCGCAGGCGCCGGTAGATGTCGCCGTTCTGCTTGAGGATGCTGTCGGAGACCGACATTTCGGCGCTGAAATCGGTCGCCGCGACCCACAGGCGCAGCACGTCGGCGCCCATCGCGTCGATGACCTTCTGCGGCACGACCACGTTGCCGAGCGACTTCGACTGCTTCTTGCCGTGCTCGTCGACGGTGAAGCCGTGGGTCAGCACCTGCCGGTACGGCGCCGCGCCGTCCATCGCCACGCCGCTGAGCAGCGCGCTGTGGAACCAGCCGCGGTGCTGGTCGGAGCCTTCCAGGTACAGGTCGGCCGGCTTGCGCAGCCCGTCCTGCGGACGCTGCGCGAGCACGCATTCGTGGCTGGTGCCGGAGTCGAACCAGACGTCGAGGATGTCGTTGACCTTCTCGTAGCCCTCGGCCTCGTCGCCGAGCAGTTCCTCGGCGGTCATCGAATACCAGGCGTCGACGCCTTCGCGTTCGACCCGGTCGGCGACCTGGCGCATGACCTCGACCGTGCGCGGATGCGGCTCGCCGGTTTCGCGGCTGAAGAACAGCGCGATGGGCACGCCCCAGTAACGCTGGCGCGAGATGGTCCAGTCCGGACGCGCCTCGATCATGTTATAGATGCGCGCCTCGCCCCAGCCCGGCACCCAGGACACGCCGCCGATCGCGGCGAGCGCGTCGCGGCGCAGGCCCGCCTGCTCCATCGAGATGAACCACTGCGGGGTGGCGCGGAACACCACCGGCGTCTTGTGGCGCCAGCAATGCGGATAGCTGTGCTTGAGCCGGCCGGTCGCGAGCAAGGCGCCGCGTTCGCGCAGCACCTCGAGCAGCAGCGCGTCGATCTTGAAGATGTGCTGCCCGGCGAGCTCGTGCGTGCCCGCCGGCGGCGTCGACGGCAGGTAGCGGCCGCGCGCGTCGACCGGGTTGATCTGCGCGGCGCTGTAGCGCTCGATCAGGCCGTACTTCAGCGAAACCGCGTAGTCCTCCTGGCCGTGGCCGGGCGCGGTGTGCACCGCGCCGGTACCGGCGTCGACGGTGACGTGGTCGCCGAGCAGCACCGGGATCTCGCGCTCGGGATAGAACGGATGCTGCAGACGCAGGCCTTCGAAGGCCTCGCCCGGATGCGAGGACCAGTCGCGGGTTTCCACGCTGTGGCCCTGCTTGAGCGCATCGGCGTTGGCGATCGCGGCGAGCACGCCGCCGGTCAGCTCGCTGGCGACCAGCAGGTATTCCGGGCGCTGGCCCGGCTCCTTGAACAGCGCTTCCTCGCTGGGCTCGATCCGCACCAGCGAATACTCGACCTGCGGGCCCATCGATACCGCCAGGCTGGCCGGCAGCGTCCACGGCGTGGTGGTCCAGATCGGCACCGACAGCGGCGCGCCGTCGTCCTCGACCCCGAACACGTCGAACACGCGCTTGCGGTCGAGCACCGGATAGCGCACGTAGATCTGGGTCGATTCCTTGTCCTGGTATTCGATCTCGGCCTCGGCCAGGGCCGAGCCGCAATCGAAGCACCAGTGCACCGGCTTGGAGCCGCGCACCAGGTGACCGCGCTCGACGATCTTCGCCAGCGAACGGATGATGTCCGCCTCGTAGCGGAAATCCATGGTCAGGTAGGGGTGCTCCCAGTCGCCGATCACGCCCAGGCGCTTGAAGTCGCGGCGTTGCAGGTCGATCTGGGTGGTCGCGTACTCGCGGCACTTGGCGCGGAATTCGGCGGCGTCGAGCTTGTCGCCGACCTTGCCGAACTCCTTCTCGACCTTGTGCTCGATCGGCAGGCCGTGGCAGTCCCAGCCCGGCACGTAGGGCGCGTCGAAGCCGGCCAGCAGCTTGGACTTCACCACGATGTCCTTGAGCACCTTGTTGACCGCGTGACCGATGTGGATCTCGCCGTTCGCATAGGGCGGGCCGTCGTGCAGCACGAAGCTGCGCTCGCGATCCTTCACCTTCTCGCGAATTCGCCCGTACAAGCCTTCGCTTTCCCAGCGCGCCAGGGTTTCCGGCTCGCGCTTGGGCAGGTCGCCGCGCATCGGGAAATCGGTCGCCGGCAGCAACAAGGTGCTCTTGTAGGGATTGGCGGGAGCGGATTGGCTCGGGTCTTTGGCGGTCACAGCAGCTCTCATGCAGGTGTTTGGGTCGCTGCCGCGAGCGGGCCCGGCAACGGCGCGACGGCGCGTTGCGAGTCCAGCCGCAGCAGACCGCGCGCCTGTTCGGCGTCGCGGTGCATTTGCTCGGTCAGCGCCGGCAAGTCGGGGAATTTCAATTCGGGACGCAGGTGGGCGACGAATTCGACCTCGATGCGGCGACCGTACAGGTCGCCGTCGAAGTCGAACAGATGCGCTTCGAGCAAGGGCTCGACCCCGGCGACGGTCGGCCGCGTGCCGAGGCTGGACACCGACGGCCAGGGTCGGTCGCCCATGCCGTGGACCCAGGTCGCGTAAATCCCCGACAAGGCCGGGGTCTTGCCGCCGAAGCGCAGGTTGGCGGTCGGAAAACCGAGCGTGCGGCCGAGCTGCTGGCCGCGCACGACATGGCCGCCGATCGCGTAGCGGCGCCCGAGCCAGCGCGCGGCGGCGGCGAAATCGCCGGCCAGCAGCGCTTCGCGGATGCGCGTGCTGGACACGCGCTCGCCGTCGAGCAAGACCGGTTCGATCTCGTGCGCGGTAAAGCCGCGGCCCTCGGCCGCGCCCTCCTCGCCGAGGCGCCGCAGCAGCGCGATGTCGCCGCCGCGGGCCTTGCCGAAATGGAACTCCGGGCCGACCCAGACTTCGCGCGCGGACAGGCGCTGGACCAGCACCCGGCGCACGAACTCCTCCGCGCTCAGGGCGCTGAGCCGGCCGTTGAAACGCAGCAGGCCGACCTGGTCGGCCTGCAGGGCCAGCAGACCTTCGGCCTTGGCGCGCGGCAGCAGCAGGCGCGGCGGCGGCGCGGCCGGGGCGAAGAACTCGCGCGGCAGCGGCTCGAAACTCAGCGCGACCGCCTCGACGCGCAGAGCGCGCGCGCGCGAAACCGTGTGGCGCACCAACGCCCGATGCCCGAGATGCAGGCCATCGAAGGCGCCGATGCAGACCACACTGCCGTGCGGGCACCGCGGCCCGCCCTCGACGTCACGAAACAGCCTGCTCATTAGTGTCCGGCGTGGGACCCGGACGAACCGGGACATTGCTTGAAGGATGAATCAGGAAGTATAGCCGCCGCCCGCCACTCTCAACGGGGCCGCGGCGGGCGACCCACGATGCCGCCGCGGCGCACGTTGCTCAATGGCCGCGCAGGTCGCGCATGCGGATGCCCTGAAGCCATAGCGCGGCGCCGTAGAACGCGCCGCCGGCGCCGACCACCACCGCGAGCTTCCAGGCGCGCTCCCACCACGGCCAACCGGTCCAGCCGGTCCAGAACCACAGCAGCCCCAGCACCACCACCGTCATCGCCACGCTGGCGACCGCGATCTGGCGCAGGAACCGGCCCCAGCCGGGCTGGCGCGCATAGACCTTGGCGCGGCGCAGGTACCAGGCCAACTGCAGGGCGTTGACCCAGCCGGCGATGGCGATCGCCAGGGCCAGGCAGGCGTGCGCGCCCGGCACCTCGCCGAGCGCGCGGCGCAGGTCGCCGCCACTGCTCTGCAGGGCGGCGCGGCCGGCCTCGGTCAGGTACAGCACCGCCAGCAGCAGGCCCGCGGTCGAGACCAGGTTGACGATCACCGACACCACCGCCGACTTGACCGGGGTCTTGGTGTCCTGGCGCGAGTAGAACGCCGGCGCCAGCACCTTCACCAGCAGGAAGGCCGGTACCGCGATCGATTGAGCCATCAGGCTCAGGCGGATCATCGCGGTGTCATGGGCGGTCAGGCGGCCGTACTGGAACAGCGAGGCGACCAGCGGCTCGGCGCACAGCACCAGCCCGAGGCAGGCCGGCACGCCGATCAGCAGGCACAGGCGGAAGCCCCAGTCCAGGCCTTTCGAGAAGCCCTGCGGGTCGGTTGCGGCATGGCGCTTGGACAGATGCGGCAGGATCACCGTGCCGATGGCGACGCCGAACATGCCCAGGGGGAACTCGAGCAGGCGGTCGGTCAGGTACAGCCAGGTCACGCTGCCGGCGATCAGGAACGAGGCCATCGCGGTGTTCAGCAACAGGTTGACCTGGGCCACCGAGGAGCCGAACAGGGTCGGCACCATCAGCCGCATGATCTTGCGCACGCCCTCGTGCGAGGCGCCCCAGCGCGGCCGCGGCAGCAGCCCCAGCTTGGCCAGCGCCGGCAACTGGAAGCCCAGTTGCAGCACGCCGGCGAGCAACACGCCCCAGGCCAGCGCCAGCACCGGGTTCAGGCCCATCGGGCTGAACACCCGCTCGGCACAGACCGCCGCGGCGATCATCGACAGATTCAGCAGCACCGGCGACAAGGCCGGGATAGCGAACTTCTCGTAACTGTTCAGGACCCCGCCGACCAGCGAGGCCAACGAGATGAACAAGGCGTAGGGGAAGGTGATCTGCAGCATCTGGGTGGCCATCCGGTACTGCTCGCTGCCGGGCTCGAAGCCCGGGGCGAACAGCGCCATGACCCAGGGCGCGGCGAAGATCACCACCGCGGTCAGGACCAGCAGGAAGGCGCTCAGGGTGCCGCTGACCCGGTCGATCAGCTCCTTGACCGCGGCCTGGTCGTGCTTTTGCTTGTATTCGGCCAGGACCGGCACGAAGGCCATCGAAAACGAGCCCTCGGCCGACAGCCGGCGCATGAAATTGGGGATCCGGAAGGCCACGAAGAACGCGTCCATGGCCGGACTGGCCCCGAAGACCACCGCGTAGACCTGGTCCCGGACCAGACCGGAAACCCGCGAAATGAAGGTCATCGCGCTGAAAATGGCCGAAGACCGCAGCAGGCCGCTACCCTTGCTCATCGCCGGCCCCCGCCCCAGTTGACGCAACCCACTGAATCGCCCATACTTTTGGGTCTGATTTTCCGTAACTGCATTTCACCGCCCAGTTTCATTAACGCTTTTCACCAAATATTCCAGGAATCCACTCGTGGCAAACATCAAGTCCGCCAAGAAGCGCGCCAAGCAGACTGTCGTGCGTAACGCCCGCAACGCCAGCCAGCGTTCGATGCTGCGTACCGCCGTCAAGAAGGTGCTGAAGGCCCTCGGCGAGAACGACGCCGCCAGTGCCAAGTCCGCGTTCGACGTCGCTCAGCCGATCCTCGACCGTTTCAGTGCCCGTGGCCTGATTCACAAGAACAAGGCCGCCCGTCACAAGAGCCGCCTGTCGGCCCGCATCAAGGCACTGGCAGCCGCCTGATACGTCGCTCGCGACGTGACGCAAAAGCCCGGCTTCGGCCGGGCTTTTTCGTTGTGCGGCCGATGCCGCATCGTGCAGGCCGGCGCCGCAGGCGACGGAATGCTTCAGGCGGGGCACGGCCGACATGGCCGGCATCATCGGCGCCGGTGAAGCGACCTTGAAGCCGCGTACGCACGGCGCAGCGCCGCGGCATCGCGCACTCGGGACGCGCGCCTTCGCCCGGGCCGCGCCCACGGCAAGGCCGCGACGCATCGCGCGCCGCGGCCTGGATCGATACGGGTTCCGACGAGCCTGCGGCTCAGGGAACATGGTCGTCGGCAGCGCTCGCGGCTTCCAGGGCGTCGGCGCGCTGACGGTCGAAGAACGCCATCACGTCGCGCATGATCGGCCAGGTGCCTTCGCGGCCGATCGCCGAGACCAGGTACCAGCGATCGGTCCAGCCCAGTTCGTCGATGACCGCCTGCGCGGCGGCCTGTTGCTCTTCTTCCAGCAACAGGTCGGCCTTGTTGAGCACCAGCCAGCGCGGCTTTTCCAGCAGCTCCGGATCGTGCTTGCGCAGCTCGTTCTCGATCGCGCGCACCTGTTCGGCCGGGGTCACGCCCTCCACCCCGCCTTCCATCGGCGCGACGTCGACCAGGTGCAGCAACAGCCGCGTGCGCTGCAGATGGCGCAGGAACTGCGCACCCAGGCCGGCGCCATCGGCCGCGCCCTCGATCAGGCCCGGGATGTCGGCGATCACGAAGCTGCGGTGCGCCTCGACGCTGACCACGCCGAGGTTCGGATACAAGGTGGTGAACGGATAATCCGCGACCTTCGGCGTCGCCGCCGAGACCGCGCGGATCAGGGTGCTCTTGCCGGCGTTCGGGAAACCGAGCAGGCCGACGTCGGCCAGCAGCTTCAGTTCCAGCTTGAGCTCGCGCTCCTCGCCCGGCAGGCCCGGCAGGGCCTTGCGCGGGGTGCGGTTGATCGAGCTCTTGAAATGCATGTTGCCCAGGCCGCCCTTGCCGCCGCGCGCCACCAGCAGGCGGTCGCCGTGCGCGACCAGGTCGCCGATGACTTCATCGGTTTCGACGTTGGTGACCACGGTCCCGACCGGCACCACGATGACCAGGTCGTCGCCGCCCTTGCCGTAGGCCTGCCGCCCCATGCCGTTCTCGCCGCGCTGGGCGCGGAATTGCTTCTGGTGGCGGAAATCGACCAGGGTATTGACGTTTTCGTCCGCCACCAGCCACACGCTGCCGCCGGCACCGCCGTCGCCGCCGTCCGGCCCGCCGAGCGGGATGAACTTCTCGCGACGGAAGCCGATGCAGCCGTTGCCGCCATTGCCGGCGATGACTTTGATTTCTGCTTCGTCTACGAGTTTCATGGGAGCCGGGATTTGAGAATGGGGATTCGAGAATCGCGAAAACAACAGCGGGGACGCCCGGGATTGTAACGGCAGTGAAAGCATCGGGTTTTCGCTTCTGCGAATCCCGCCCCCTCACTCCCGAATCATCCCGGCTTACAAACGAAAAACCCCGCCGAAGCGGGGCTCCTCGCAGTACGTCGCGCCGGAATTACTCGGCGGCGACGACACTGACGGTGCGACGCTTCTTCAGGCCCTTGGTCGAAAACTCGACCTTGCCGTCGACCAGCGCGAACAGCGTGTGGTCGCGACCCAGACCGACGCCGGCGCCCGGATGGAACTGGGTGCCGCGCTGACGCACGATGATGTTGCCGGCTTCGACGGCCTGACCGCCGTAGATCTTCACGCCCAAGTACTTCGGGTTGGAGTCGCGGCCGTTGCGGGTGGAACCTACGCCCTTTTTATGTGCCATGGCGGCTTCTCCTTACTTGTTGTCGCCACCGGCGATGCCGGTGATCTCGATTTCGGTGTAGTGCTGACGGTGGCCCATCTGCTTGCGATGGTGCTTACGACGGCGGAACTTGACGATGCGCACCTTGTCGGCGCGGCCGTGGCCGACGACCTTTGCGGTGACGCTGGCGCCCTTGAGCGCGTCGCCGAGCGTGACGCCTTCGCCGTTGCCGAGCATCAGCACGGTGTCGAACTTGATTTCGCTGCCGGCTTCCACGTCGAGCAATTCGACGCGGAGTTTTTCGCCTTGCATCACGCGGTATTGCTTACCGCCGGTGACGAGAACTGCGTACATGACCAGGATTCCTCTGTAGTTATTTTGGTCGCTGCCGCGCCCAAGCGGGCGGACAGAAGCGGAATTGTAGCGGAGCCAATGGCTTAGGGTCAAATCGCCCCCTCTTGCCCCAGCTCCTGCCCGGCGCCGCGCCCTCGCCCGGCGCGCCGCCCATCCGGATGTGCCTTCTAGTGTGCCTTTAATGTGCTTTCTGAACCATTGACGCCGTTTGCGGCCGTTCCCGGGCCGTTCGTCCGCCGGCCCGCCCCGGGGCGCGAAAAAAACCGTTCGATGGCGCAAATCCGGCTAGGAACGTGATAAATCGGCGATGCGCATCGAATTTCGTGATGCGTATCACATTATTCACGGAAAACACTATGCGCATCGACCTGCTGGACAACCTCATCAGCGACGTCTCCGGCCGCTTCGGCCTCAGTCCCGACCAGGCCCGTCAATTGGTCGGCGTCCTGATCGCCCTGATCTTCGACGAGACACGCGGCAGCTTCGCCGGCTTCGTCCGCCTGTTCGAACAAAAGGGCCTGGGGCGCCTGATCCAGTCGTGGGTCGGTACCGGTCCGAACGAATCGATCAGCGCCGCGCAGGTCGACCATCTCTTCGGCGCGCCACTGATCGGTGCGATCGCCGGCAAGCTCGGCGCCCCGGTCTCGGCCACCGCCGGCGCCATCGGCGGCCTGCTGCCGAATCTGGTCAACGAGTTGACCGAGGGCGGCAAGGCGCCGGCCGGCATTCCGGAAACCCTGAAATCCTGGGTGGCCGGCATCGCCGACTGGCTCGGCGACCTCGGCCGCTTCGGCTGGGACGCACTGGCGGCCGGCGCCGCCGCGGTGGGTGGTGCGGTGACCGGCGGCGCGCGCGCGGTCGGCCAGGCCGCCGACGCTACGGTCGATGCGGCGGCCCACGCCGCCCGCAACACCGGCAGCGGCCTCGGCAAGATCCTGCCCTGGCTGCTGCTCGGCGCCCTGCTGATCGCCGCGTTCCTGCTGTTCAAGGGCTGTGGGAAGGACGAGGCCGTCGTCGCCACCCCGAGCACCGCCCGCCCGGCCTCTTCGACCGCGCCGCTGGCCGCGCCGGCGGCGCGGACCGAGCCACGCTTCCACTTCGAGAATCTCGACGGCAAGGCGAGCGTCAGCGGCCAGTTCGCCAGCGACGCCGAGAAGTCCAAGCTGCTCGATGCTCTCAGGGCCACTTTCGGCGCGGACAACGTCAGCGGCGACATCCGCGTCGACGCCGCGACCGCCCCCGCCGGCTGGATCGACCGGCTGATCGCCCTGCTGCCGGACCTGAGGGCGCGCGGGGTCGAGCTCGACTTCGACGGCGACAAGATCGCCATCGACACCTCGGCGCTGCCGGAAGCCGAGCGTTTCGCGCTGTCGCAGAAGCTGCGCAGCGGCTTCGGCGGCTTCGAGATCAGCGGTCTGTGGGACCAAGCCATGGCGGCGCTGTCCGCGCTCAAGGCCGGCTTCAGCGCCGACGATCTGATCAAGGCACTGAACCTGTCGAGCATCCACTTCGACACCGGTTCGGCCTCGATCACCCGCGACAGCTTCGAGACCCTGAGCAAGGCGGCCGAGGCGATCAAGGCCGCTCCGGCCGGTACCCGTATCGAAGTCGGCGGCCACACCGACAACACCGGCGACGCCGCAGCGAACCTGCAGCTCTCGCTCGACCGCGCCAACGCGGTCACCGCCAAGCTGGTCGAGCTCGGCGTGCCGGGCGAACGACTGGTCGGCAAGGGTTACGGTCAGGACCGGCCGGTCGCCGACAACGCCAGCGAAGCGGGCAAGGCGCAGAACCGCCGCATGGAATTCACCGTGCTCGAATAAGCGTCGAACCGAGCATCCCCATGCACGCGCACAAAGGGCGCCTCGGCGCCCTTGTATTGATCGCCGCCTCGGCGCCCTTTGTGTTGATCGCAGCACCTCGGCGCTTTTGTTCCTGCGCACTTCACGACCCGGCGCTTTCCTCTCCTCAACCCCCCACTTCCGACGCGCAATCCTCGGCCACCAATCAACCCGCGCGATGTTGCGCGCTCGCAACATCGCGCTACCCGGTATCGAAACGCGTTCGCGGCACTGTCGCGCATTCACATCGCGCAATCACCTCGCGAGTTCGCATCGCAACGTCGCAGCGCGCCTCCGCTGCGCGTCGCACGCCGTTGAAAGAACCGCGCATCCGATCAAGAAAAAACCCGGCATCGCGACGCAAAGAGGCCGACACAGTTCACAGTTCCGAAAGAAAATTTGCTCGAGGCGAAAATCCGGGCGACAACGCACACGCCCGCACCGAAGGCTAAAAAACCCTTGATTTACCGCAGCAATCGATCAATGCCGCGATCGCGCCGCGCGCGCGCATCGGCGCCGTCTGTGAGCGCAGTCGCATTCATGCAGCCGTAACGGCGTAAACGACACTTGCACGCACCCACCGGCCTCAATTAGCTTCGATCACGAGCGACACGTTGGGGGTCGCGCGACAAGGAACAGCACTCCGTAGCGCAGCCTCTGCGACGCAGAAGCGCCACGATGATGCCGTCGCGTTGAATTCCAGTATCCCGTGCATGCCGTTCGCTGCCGTCCGCCATACCCGGTTTCCAGCGCTGGAGCTTCGCTCCTGCGCGACAGACGCATTCAACCACCCACTCACGCCGCCCCGCGCGCGTGCAGGCAGACGATTGCGTCTTCGCCACCAAACCCGCGGCCCGACCCGCTCCTGGATGGAGGCCGGTCCGGCTGCCCAAGGAAGTACCTCGGAGGATGCGGTACCGCCTCCGCGGACCAAAGGCCCGACGCTCGACAGGGGATGCGAAGGGGATCATGCGCAACGAAAGGATCAAGGATGTTTGTCATGAATCGTAAACAACGTTCATTGAAATGGACCGCACTGGCTATCGCGACCGCCGTACTCGTCGCTCCGGCTGCCTATTCAGGCAGCAAGCTGCAGACGTTCTCGAAGTTGCAGGGACCGAAAGCGACGACCTCGGCCAAGGCAGTGAAGAAGGCCGCCGCACAGACCTACGACCGTTTCATCGTCACCCGCGCGCCCGGCGCGAACGCCAAGCTCAGCGCTGCCGCGGTCAACACGCAGTACGCCAAGGCCGCCAGCAAGCTCGGCATCGGCATCGCCCCGATGCGCACCCTGGCCACCGGCGCCAGCCTGATCCGCACCGACACCAAGCTCAACACCGCCGCGATGAAGGAACTGGCGATCGAGCTGATGAAGGACCCGAGCGTGATCGCGGTCGAACCCGATCTGCTCAAGCACAAGACCATGGTCCCGAACGATCCGGGCTATGCGCAGCAGTGGCACTACAAGAACGGCCCGGGCGGCATCAACCTCGAACCGGCCTGGGACATCACCGACGGCGACGGCATCGTGGTCGCGGTGCTAGACACCGGCATCACCCCGCACACCGATCTCGACGCCAACATCCTGCCGGGCTACGACTTCATCATCGACCAGGAAGTCAGCGTCGACGGCGACGGCCGCGACGCCAACCCGAACGATCCGGGCGACTGGCATGCCGGCGAGTGCAACATCTTCGGCATTCCCGAAGACAGCAGCTGGCACGGCACCCATGTCGCCGGCACCATCGCCGCGGCCACCAACAACGCCAGCGGCGTCGCCGGCGTGGCCCACGGCGCCAAGGTCCAGCCGGTGCGCGTGCTCGGCAAGTGCGGCGGCTACACCTCCGACATCATCGATGCGGTGACCTGGGCTTCGGGCGGCAGCGTCACCGGCGTGCCGGACAACACGACCCCGGCCGAAGTCATCAATCTCAGCCTCGGCGGCAGCGGCGCGTGCAGCGTGGCCGAACAGACTGCGTTCGACGCGGCGCGCGCGCGCGGCACCACCGTGGTCATCGCCGCCGGCAACTCGGGCGGCGACGTGGCCAACTTCTCGCCCGCCAACTGCGACAACGTGATCGCCGTGTCCGCGGTCGGACCGACCGGCACCCTGGCCAGCTACTCCAACTTCGGCCCGAAGATCGACATCGCCGCACCGGGCGGTTCCGGCGCGCAGCCGGCGGCCGACAACATCCTGTCGACCTTGAACCTCGGCCTGCAGGCCCAGGAAGGCCCGGGCTATGCCTGGATGGCCGGCACCTCGATGGCGGCGCCGCACGTCGCCGGCGTGGTCGCGCTGATGCAGTCCGCGGCGACCACGCCGAAGACCCCGGCCGAGATCGAGAAGATCCTGGTCAACACCTCGCATGTCGGCGGCCTGCCGGGCGGCTGCAGCTGGGCCAACCCCTGCGGTTCGGGCATCGTCGACGCGCGTCTGGCGGTCGCCGTGGCCAACGGCAGCGAGCCGCTGCCCCCGGATCCGCAGGCGCCGGAACCCGAGCCGCCGGTCGAGCTGGAAAACGGCATCACCGTGACCAACATCGAAGTCGCGGCCAACGGCGTGATCAAGTACCAGCTGCTGGTGCCGAACGGCGCGTCGAACCTGTTGTTCGCCCTGTACGGCGGCACCGGCGATTCGGACATCTACGTCAAGTACGGCGCGGAGCCGACCAACACGTCCTACGACTGCCGTCCGTTCACCTCGGGCAACAACGAGACCTGCTTCTTCCCGACCCCGAAGGGCGGCGTGTGGTACGTCAACGTCAAGGGCTACCGCGCCTCGGCGGGCATGTCGCTGTACCCGAGCTTCGTCGACGCCAATTGGCCGCGTCGCGTCGAGGCCAAGGCCAGCGCGCTGCCGAACCACCGCACCTCGGTCAACCTGTCGTGGGAGAAGGGCAAGAAGAACATCGACATCTACCGCAACGGCGCGATCCTCAAGACCGTGCGCAACACCGGCGCCAACACCGATACCTTCCGGATCATCGGCAGCGGCACCATGAGCTACAAGCTGTGCAACAACCAGACCCAGGAATGCGCGGATCCGGTGGAGATTCAGTACAACTCCAGCAAGTAACCGCCAAGTGGGCAATCGCGAAGGGCCCGGAATGCTGGGCCCTTCGTTTTTCGCGCGGACCGATCGCGGCCGCGCCGATGCGGGCGAACGGGGCGGTCGACGAATGCATTCCCCGCCTCCCGCCGACGCGGCCTGCGGTCGCCAGTCGTCCGGCCAGATCGGGCACGCTCCGGCGATCGCGCAAGCGCTCCATACTCACGAATCCCGGTTCCAGAACAGCGGAGACTTCATGCGCCATCCTTCATCCGCCCCACGTGCCCACCATTTCGCCCTCGCCCGTCGCGGCCTCGCGCGCCGTGCCGTGCTGCTCGCCGCGCTGATCGCCGGCGTGGCGGGCTGCAACGATTCCACCGCGCCGGCCGCGGACAGCGCCGCTGCGCCGACGCCGGCGCCGGTCGCCGCGCCGGTGGTGCGCTTCGACGCCAAGCTCAGCCTGGTCAACAACAACGGCGCGATCCGTTACGACGGCACTGTCGACAGCGAAGCCACCCGCAAGGCGCTGAGCACCGCCCTGACCCAGGCCTACATGGGCCAGATCAGCGGCAACCTCAGCGTCGACAAGGCCGCCAAGCCCGCCCCCTGGCAGGACAAGCTGCCGCAGTTCGCCGCCGCCCTGACCATGCCGGGCGCCGCGGTGAGCTTCCAGGGCACCGCCATCGAACTCAGCGGCCAGGCCTCCGATGCCGACCGCGTCACCCTGCTCGAGAAGGCCAAGGCCTTGTTCCCGGGCTACAGCTACGGCGGCCTGTTCGAGGGCGTAGGCGGCGCGGCCGCCTCCTCGGACGCCGCGGCCCAGGCCCTGGCCGCGCTCGAACCCGGCAAGGCCGGCAGCGCCGAGATCGCCAAGGCCCTGAACCTGATGAACGTACGCTTCGACGAAGGCAGCGCGCGGATCGCGCCGGCCAGCCTCGACATCCTCAGCCGCGCCGCCAAGGCCCTGCAGGCCGCGCCCAAGGACGCGCGCTTCGAGATCGTCGGGCCGGGCGGCGGGGCCGGCCAGCCGGCCGACAACGAAGTCCTGTCGCGCCAGCGCGCCGAGGCGGTCAAGGTCCAGCTGATCGTCGCCGGGGCCAACCCCGGCGCGCTCGACACTCGCGGCGAGCCCGGCACGGCGGCGACCCCGCTGCGTTTCAATCCCTTGAAATGAGCGCTTGAACGATCGGCCTGAAGGATCGGCCGACCGGGGCCTCGTGCCCTGGTCGCGCGGCTGAATGAGTCAGGCGGGGGCCGGCGGCCCCCGTCGCGTTTGCGCACTCCGTCGCCGCGCCCGGCGATGCGCCGCGGTCCGTCTCGCGGCGGGCATGCATGAACCCCAGGCCCCACGGGCCTCGCGCGGCGCGCCCGAAGACTTCCGTTTTCCGGATTTGCCCCCACCTAGCCCACTCGATACGCTCTTCTGTTCGCCGTCGCGTTTCGCGCCGGCAGCCCTCCCCCCTTGCAGGCACCCGATGGCGCTGGACTACATCCGCATCCGCGGCGCGCGGACGCACAACCTCAAGAACATCGATCTCGATCTGCCGCGCGACAAGCTGATCGTGATCACCGGCTTGTCCGGTTCCGGTAAATCCTCCCTGGCCTTCGACACGATCTACGCCGAAGGCCAGCGGCGCTACGTCGAATCGCTGTCGGCCTACGCCCGGCAGTTCCTGTCGGTGATGGAAAAGCCCGATGTCGACCACATCGAAGGCCTGTCGCCGGCGATCTCGATCGAGCAGAAATCCACTTCGCACAACCCGCGCTCGACCGTCGGCACGATCACCGAGGTCTACGACTACCTGCGCCTGCTGTACGCACGCGTCGGCGCGCCGCGCTGCCCTGACCACCACTACCCGCTCGAAGCGCAGACCGTCAGCCAGATGGTCGACCAGGCGCTCGCGCTGGACCCGGAGCAGCGCTACATGCTGCTGGCGCCGGTGATCCGCGAGCGCAAGGGCGAGCATGCCCAGGTGTTCGAGCAATTGCGCGCACAGGGCTTCGTGCGCGTGCGCGTCGACGGCGAGCTGTACGAGATCGACGCGGTGCCGCCGCTGGCGCTGCGCGTCAAGCACACCATCGAGGCGGTGGTCGACCGCTTCCGCCCGCGCGAGGACATCAAGCAGCGCCTGGCCGAGTCCTTCGAGACCGCGCTCAAGCTCGGCGACGGCATGGCCCAGGTGTATTCGCTGGACAAGGCCGACACCGCGCCGCTGCTGTTTTCGTCCAAGTACAGCTGCCCGGTCTGCGATTATTCGCTGCCCGAGCTGGAACCGCGCCTGTTCTCGTTCAACTCGCCGGTCGGCGCCTGCCCGACCTGCGACGGCCTCGGCGTGGCCGAGTTCTTCGATCCGGGCCGCGTGGTCGTGCATCCGGAGCTGTCGCTGTCGGCCGGCGCGGTGCGCGGCTGGGACCGCCGCAACGCCTATTACTTCCAGTTGATCCAGTCGCTCGCCAAGCACTACAAGTTCAACGTCGACGCGCCCTGGCAGTCGCTGCCGGCCTCGGTGCAGAAGGCGGTGCTGTACGGCAGCGGCGCCGAACTGATCGGCTTCACCTACCTCACCGAGAACGGCGGCCGCAGCCAGCGCAAGCATCGCTTCGAAGGCATCGTGCCGAACCTGGAACGACGTTACCGCGAGACCGAATCGGCGGCGGTGCGCGAGGAACTGGCCAAGTACATCAGCCAGCGTCCGTGCCCCGACTGCGCCGGCGCGCGCCTCAACCGCGCCGCGCGCAACGTGTTC
Organism: Lysobacter sp. 1R34A; assembly: GCF_051217035.1. Taxonomy (NCBI): domain Bacteria; kingdom Pseudomonadati; phylum Pseudomonadota; class Gammaproteobacteria; order Lysobacterales; family Lysobacteraceae; genus Lysobacter; species Lysobacter sp. 1R34A. The sequence continues at coordinate 11,574 of NZ_JBPKJP010000004.1, read as the reverse complement.
GTCGCCGAGCGTCCCCTGCCGGAACTGGTGGTGCTGCCGGTCGACGAAGCGCTGCAGTTCTTCAAGACCCTGGAGCTGCCGGGCTGGCGCGGCGAAATCGCGGTCAAGATCGTCAAGGAGATCGTCGACCGCCTGCGCTTCCTGGTCGACGTCGGCCTGGATTACCTGACCCTGGAACGCAAGGCCGACTCGCTGTCGGGCGGCGAGGCCCAGCGCATCCGCCTGGCCAGCCAGATCGGCGCCGGCCTGGTCGGCGTGATGTACGTGCTCGACGAACCCTCGATCGGCCTGCATCAGCGCGACAACGAGCGCCTGCTCGGCACCCTGACCCGGCTGCGCGACCTCGGCAACACCGTGATCGTGGTCGAACACGACGAGGATGCGATCCGCCTGGCCGACTACATCGTCGACATCGGCCCCGGCGCCGGCGTGCACGGCGGCGAAGTCGTGGCCCAGGGCCAGTTCGCCGACGTGCTGAAGGCGCCGCGTTCGCTGACCGGCCAGTACCTCAGCGGCAAGCGCCGGATCGAAATCCCGAAGCAGCGCCACAAGCCCAATCCGAAGGCGATGCTGCACCTGCGCGGCGCCACCGGCAACAACCTCAAGGACGTCGACCTCGACATTCCCTCGGGCCTGCTGACCTGCGTCACCGGCGTGTCCGGCTCGGGCAAGTCGACCCTGATCAACGACACCTTGTACGTGCTCGCCGCCAACGAACTCAACGGCGCCTCGCAGACGCCGGCGCCGTATCGTTCGGTCGAGAACATGGAGCTGTTCGACAAGGTCGTCGATATCGACCAGTCGCCGATCGGCCGCACCCCGCGTTCGAACCCGGCCACCTACACCGGCCTGTTCACGCCCTTGCGCGAGCTGTTCGCGCAGGTGCCGGAAGCGCGCGCGCGCGGTTATTCGCCGGGCCGCTTCAGCTTCAACGTGCGCGGCGGACGCTGCGAGGCCTGCCAGGGCGACGGCCTGATCAAGGTCGAGATGCACTTCCTGCCCGACGTCTACGTGCCCTGCGACGTCTGCCACGGCAAGCGCTACAACCGAGAGACGCTGGAAGTCCTGTACAAGGGCTACAACATCAACGACGTGCTGTCGATGACGGTCGAGGCGGCGCTGAACCTGTTCGAGGCGGTGCCGACCATCGCGCGCAAACTCGAAACGCTGATGGACGTCGGCCTGAGCTACATCAAGCTCGGCCAGAGCGCGACCACCCTGTCGGGCGGCGAGGCGCAGCGCGTCAAGCTGTCGAAGGAACTGTCGCGGCGCGACACCGGCCGCACCCTGTACATCCTCGACGAGCCGACCACCGGGCTGCACTTCCACGACATCGAGCATCTGCTGGCGGTGCTGCACCGACTGCGCGACGACGGCAACACCGTGGTGGTGATCGAACACAACCTCGACGTGATCAAGACCGCGGACTGGGTCATCGACCTGGGACCGGAAGGCGGCCACCGCGGCGGCACCATCCTCGCCACCGGTACCCCGGAGCAGATCGCCGCCCTGCCGCATTCGCACACCGGCCACTTCCTCGCCCCGCTGCTCGGCACGCCGAAGGCGGACGCGGCGAAGAAGAAACCGGCGACGAAAAAGCCCGCCCCCGCAGCGACCGCGTCGCGCGCCAAGAAGAAATCCGCTGCATGACCGATACCCAGCAGCCGCCCGCGGGCGGCAAGAAAGCGGCGCCGCGCAAGCGCGCGCCGCGCAGCCGCAAGGCCGCCGCGGCTCCTGCCGCGGACTCGGCGAGCGTTTCGAACGACGCCGCCGACACCGCCGCACAGGCCGCGCAGACTGAGGTTGACCTGCCGGCGGCGCCGCCGGCGTTGATCCGCGTGCCGCTGTCGGTGCGCTGGCGCGACCTGGACGCCTTCAACCACGTCAACAACTCGAAATTCCTCAGCTACCTCGAGGAAGCGCGCCTGCGCTGGATGGTGACCCTGCCCGGCCACGGCATGGACGAGCACGTCGCGCCGGTGGTCGCGGCCGCGCATCTGAACTATCGCCGTCCGATCGAATGGCCGAACGAGCTCGACATCGAGCTGTTCGTCGAGCGCCTCGGCAATACCAGCCTCAGCATCGGCCACCGCATCGTCGGTGCGGCCGATCCTTCGGCGGTGTATTGCGACGGTAATGTCGTGCTGGTCTGGATCCACCGCGAAACCGGCCAGCCCGCGGCCTTGCCGGGGCCGGTGCGCGCGGCTTGCGGCGGCGTCTGACGCTTGAGCGGTCGTCGTTTGCAGCGACGCGGACGCCGCTGTCGCCTTCAGCCTTCCAGGGCTGTCGATTCAGGGTAGGCGCGGCGCAGGTCGCGACATCGTTACCTGCGGCATCGACGCATACGCAGCTTCGCGGTCCCGGCTTGCGCCGCTCCTACCCTTTAGTCACGGCGCGGCCTTGCGCACCTCGAACTCGCCGAACAGCGAGCCGCCGTCCTTGAGCGCGAACTCGACCGCGATGCGGCTGCCCGGCTTGAGCGGCTTGTGCGGCTGCATCAACATCAGATGCAGGCCACCCGGCTTGAGCTGCGCCGAGCCGTCCGGGGCGATGCGCAATTCGGGCACTGCGCGCATCCTGCTGACGCCGTCGACGATGCGCGTCTCGTGCAAAGACACCTCGCCGAAGGCCGCGCTCTTGGCCGAGACGATGGTCACCGGCAGCGGGCAACGGTTCTCGATCCGGCCGAAGCCGGCCATCATCGGCATCTGCATGGGCGGCATCCGCACCCAGCCTTCGCGCACCTGCGCGGCGCAGGCCTTGCCCGCCGAGGCCTTCCCCGCTGAGGCCTTCGCCTGCTGCGCGCCGGCCTGAAATACCGACGCCGCGGCCAGCATGGCGGCGAGCGTCAACCCCGTTCGGATGCCAGATACGTTCATCGGCCTATGATACCTCCCGCATGTGGAGGAGTTGCCCATGAAGGAGTCGACGATGAAGCTTCCGCTCAGCCTGCTCGCCCTGGCCTGTTCATTGACCGCCTGTTCCGGCGCACCGACCGGCGGCCCCGACAAGGTCGCGATCGGCCCGGCCGCGGGCGCCCCCGCCGAGGCCCCCGCCAGCGACGCGCCCGGCGGCGAAAGCCGGCTTACCGTGTACAGCGGCGATTACGAGGCGCTCGCCAACGCACGCGCGCCCAATGCCGGCATGCCCGGCTATGCCCTGGTCGAACGGCCGTTGCGCTACACCCTCAAGAGCGGACGCAACACGCTGTCGAGCCGCTCCCTGCCGCCGTCGATGGACACCGAGGCCGCGGTGCTGCAGCCGCGCAGCGACGGCGTCGCCCTGGTCGGACAACGCTTCATCGCCCCGGTCTCGGGCGCGCAGAACGTGGTCGGCGTGGCGATCGGCCGCAAGGTCACGGTCGAACACACTGCCGGCGGCACCAAGCAGACCGACAACGGCGTGCTCTTGTCGGCCGGCGAGGGCCTGACCCTCGCGCTCGACGACGGCCGCGTCAAGGTCATCCGCAGCTACGACAGCTTCAGCCTGGTCGACAACGACAATCTGCTGCCGCGCCAATCGGCCTTGCAGTGGACGGTGAATGCCGACAAGGCCGGCGACGCCGACTTCGTCCTGTCCTATCCGATGGGCGGCATGGCCTGGCGCGCCGAATACCTCGCCACGCTGGCTCCGGGCCAGGGCTGCAAGCTCGGGCTCGACGGCGCCGCGCTGGTGGCCAACCGTTCGGGCGCGGGCTTCAACCAGACCCGCCTGAGCCTGATCGCCGGCGAGCCCAATCGCACCCGCAGGCTGGAACAGATCCAGGTGACCGGTTCGCGCCTCGGTTATATCGCAGCAGACGCGCAGGCCCAGGCAGCCCCGCCGATGCCGGTCGAGCGCACCGCCGGCGAATACCACGCCTACGATCTGCCGCAGCCGGTCACGCTCGGCAGCGGCAGCACCGAACGCATCGCACTGTTCCCGCGCAACAACGCCGTCGCCTGCGAACGCATCTACGCGATCGAGGCCGGCGACAACGACTGGCGCCCGCCGACACCGTTGATCGATCCGAACTTCCAGGGCCAGACCGGCGACGTGCCGGTGATGTCCAAGGTCGAGTTCAAGAACGACAAGGCCGCCGGGCTCGGCCTGCCCCTGCCGGCCGGGCGCGTGCGCGCCTTCGACGGCAAGGATTTCCTCGGCGAGTCGGAACTCGCGCACACGCCGCAAGGCGCCGAGGTGCGCTTGCAGCTCGGCAAGGTGTTCGACCTCAGCAGCACCCGCGAAGCGAGCGGTTTCCGGCTCGACCGCGCCGGACGCACCATCACCGAATCGTTCGCGGTGACGATCAAGAACGCAAAGAAGCACGAGGCCACGGTTCGGGTGATCGAACCCTTGCCGCGCTGGACCGATTGGGAGATCGTGTCGTCCAGCCTGCCGTCGAAGAAGAAGGACGCGCGCCACGCCCAGTTCGAGGTGGCGGTGCCCGCCGGCGGCGAAACCAAGCTGACCTACACCGTGCGCTATCGCTGGCCCCAGGACGTCAAACCATGAGCTTCGTAGAGACCCATTCCCACGGCGACATCGTCGAAATCCGCCTGGCGCGCGCGCCGGTCAACGCGCTCAACCCGCAGTTGTGCAACGAAACGCGCGAGGCGATCGAGCAGGCCGTGCACCACGGCGCCCACGGCATCGTCTTCAGCGGCGGGCCGAAGGTGTTCTCGGCCGGCCTCGACGTGCCGTATCTGCTTTCGCTCGGCGACCAGCGCGACCATCTGCTGCTGGCCTGGCAGGCCTTCTTCGGCCTCGCCCGCTCGCTCGCGTCGGCGCCGGTACCGGTGGTCGCCGCCCTCGGCGGCCATGCGCCGGCCGGCGGTTGCGTGCTCGCGTTGTGCTGCGACTACCGGATCATGGCCTCGGGCCCTTACCGGATCGGCCTCAACGAAACCCAGGTCGGCCTGGTCGCACCCGAGGGCATCCAGCGCCTGATGCGCCGCGTGGTCGGCGCCTACCGCGCCGAACGCCTGCTGGTCGGCGGCGAAATGGTCGACGCCGACACCGCCCTGCGGATCGGCCTGGTCGACGAACTGGTCGAAATCGAGAACGTCGCCCAGCGCGGCCGCGTATGGCTGGAGCAACTGCTGAGCCTGCCGCGCAGCGCGATGCTGCATACCCGCCTGCTGGCTCGCGCCGACTTGATCGAAGCCCTGCGTCCGGAGCACATCGAACTGGATCGTTTCATCGACGCCTGGTATTCGCCGGATACGCAAACCGCGTTGAAGGCGCTGGTCGCCAAGTTGGGCAAGTGAGGGGAGGAGCGAGTAAATAGCAGTGAGGAACGAGTAACGAGTAGAAGCCAGGCTGTTACTCACCGCTCACTCCTCCTCACTCACTCCTGCTCAGAGCAGCCAAACCTCGACCCGCTCGTTGCGGTAACGCGAGCCGGCATCGCGCGCGATCGCCCTGCGCGCACCGCCCGGCGGCGCGGCGGCCAGCGGCAGGGCCGTGCCCATGCCGCGCGCCTGCTCGACCCTGAGGCCGCGCGACATCAGTTCCTGGGCGACCAGGTCGGCGCGGTCGTTGCTCATCATCATCGCCGCCATCGTCGAACCGGCGCTGGCGTCGGCGAATCCGACCACGAGCAATCGGCGCCCGCGATTCGGCGGCAACGCCATGAAACTGCGCAGGCGGTCGAGGTCGCGCACCGCACGGCTGTCGAACACGTTCGCGGCGACGCCGCTTTCGCCGGGCCCGCCGAAATTGAAACGCAGGCTCAGCGGCAGGCGCACCGCGCGGCCGACCAGTTCGCGATACTCCGCCGGGCCGGCCGATACCGGCCGCTGCCGTCCCGGCACCAGGGTCACCGCGAGATGACCGCTGCGCGCCACCGCGCGCTGGCCGGCGCGGGTCATCGCATACAGGGCAAAGCTGCGGCTCAGGGCGCCCATCATCTGGCCGCCGTACAGATACAAGCGCCGGCTCAGCGGATAGTCTTCGCTCAATACCTCGGTGCGGGTCGGCGCGATCGCGCGCCCGCCGTCGGCGATCGCCAAGGGCTTGGTACCCTCGCCGTAATGCTCTCCGATCGGGATCAGGCCGATCGCCGAGGGATCGGCCGCGACCGCCGCGATCAGTTCGCGCGCGCTGCGATGCAGCTGCGCTTCGCCGAATGCGCTGCCGAGCATGACCCGCTCGTTCATCAGATCGCGTACCGCACCGGCGCCCGGATCCAGATGCAACCGCACCTCGCCCTGGCCGCCGAACTCGCGCCAGTCGCGCGACTGTCCGGCGAACAAGCGGCGCAACTGGGCGAAGTCCAGGCGCACGACCGGATTGCGGCGATTGACCACGACCGCGACCCCATCGAGCGCGACCACGAATTCCTGGTCCTGCGAACCGAGATCGCCGAGCTGCCAGCCCGCATCGAGCTCGGCCGCGTTCGGCCGCCGTACCATCATCGCGATATGCGCCTCGCCCTCGACCAGATCGGCGAACCCCTGCGCCGAATCGCTGCCGGCGATCTCGACGATCAGCGGCTGCCCGTCGCGGTGAGCATGGATTTCGGTCATCGCCGGCCGCGGGCGGCGGGTGCGGATTTCCGAGTAACCGATATCGCGCAGCCAGGCCTCGGCCACGCCAGGCACCAGCGCATGACCGAGCGTTTGAGAACCGTGGATGCGGACGCGTTCGGCGTCCTGGGCCTGGGCGGGAAACGCGACCGCGCACAACGATGCGGACAAGAACAACAAGAACGGCAACACAACGGCACGCAACATGGCGCGCACTCCCCCTGTACGAACTGCGCGCAGGATGGGCACGACCTGTGACGCCGCGATTACGCGACGGCAAGCACAGTAATGACGAAGCGGAATGAGCTTATTTCGTCAAACTGCAACAAGTGTGCGGCAAGGCTCCGCTTCGGTAGCGGAAGCCCTGAACCCTTGGCTATGCGAGTACGGCGTTCTCCCCTGTGTAGGAGCGACGTAAGTCGCGACTGCGTTACGCCTAGAAGCGCCAAGGCCGATGTCTTTCATCGAAGCGACGCACTTCCGCCAGGGTAGGAGCGGCACAAGCCGCGACCGCGCTGCCACGATCTAGCGGCGCTCCTGGCCGCAGCCCATGTAGAGCGGCGTAAGCCGCGATCACGCAACCGCGATCGCCCGCGCCGCAAGCGCGAATTCGCGGTCGCGGCTTGCGCCCCCCCCTGCGAAAGGACGCCGCTTCGATGGGTGACATTGACGTTGTCGCATCGACACGTCCCTTGGTCGCGACTTACGTCGCTCCTACAGGGGATGGCGGCGTCGCAGTCCGATCTCGTGTTTTGACCCTGGCCATGGCATTGGCTGTGGCTGTGGCTGTGGCTGTGGCTGTGCGCAGCCTCGCACTAGCGAAGGCTAAAGAAGACCCGGAGGGCGGCCCGCAGGGATGCGGGCCGTTTTTCATCGGGGCAGGGATGTCCCGTATGAAAAATCCCTGCGTCGGCATCGCTCGCGCGGGCCCTTGATTCAAAACAAAGCATTTTTCTTTGGTTACCTTTCTTTTGTTGCTTTAGACAAAAGAAAGTAACCCGCCGCTTTAGTGGCGGAAGCTTTGGGTTTGATCTTGATCTTGCTCTATTGAACGAGAGAAGCGCCGCAAGACCGCCGCAGCGATGTCGCGGCTTGCGCCGCTCCTACCCTGCGATACATCGCAGCTCCGATCAACAACGGCGGGTTATGCGACCTCTGCGCATCCCGCGATCGCGGCTCACGCCGCTCCTACAAGGGCCGCATGAGCCCCATCAACTTACCCCTCGCCCACCGCGACCGGCCGCTGCGGATCCTCGATCCATCCGCTCCACGACCCGGTGTACAGCGCCGCGCCGTCGTAACCGGCATGCGCCATCGCCAACAGGTGATGACAGGCGGTCACGCCGGAGCCGCACATGACCGCGGTCTGCGCCGGCGGCTGGCCTGCGAGCAAGGGCGCGAATTCGCTGGCGAGGGTTTCGCTCGACTTGAAGCGGCCACCGGCGAGATTGTCCGCATACGGGCGGTTGCGCGCACCGGGGACATGGCCGGCGACGCGGTCGAGCGGTTCGACTTCGCCGCGGAAGCGCTCGCCGGCGCGGGCATCGATCAGCAGGCCACCGGAATCGAGCAGCGAACGCACGTCCTGCGCGTCCAGCACGCGGCGCGCGTCGAAGCCGGCTTCGTAGCGGGTCGGCGACGGCGTCGGCACGAGGTCGTCGCTCGGCAGGCCGAGCGCGGTCCAGTGCTGCCAGCCGCCGTCGAGCACGGCGACGCGGCGGTGGCCGAGCACGCGCAGCAGGAACCACAGGCGCGCCGCGGCCAGAGCGCCGTCGCCGTTGTCGTAGACCACGACCTGGTGCTGCGGGGTGATGCCCCACCGGCCGAGCGCGGCGGTGAAATCGTCGGCCTCGGGCCAGGGATGACGCCCGCCGCCGCGCTTGCGGTGGTCGGACAGATCGCGGTCGAGGTGGGCGTAGCGTGCGCCTGGCACATGCGCCTGGCGATAGGCGGCTTCGCCCGCATCGCCGTCGTTGAGGGCGAAGCGCGCGTCGACGACGATCAGATCGTCGCGGCCCAGCGCCGCGGCGAGGTCCTCGGCCGACACCAGGGTGGTCCAGTCGCTCATGGGGTCGTCTCCAATCGCTGCCGCAGGTTCAACAACATCGAGGCGGTCGCCCCCCAGATGCGTTGGCTCGGATAACGGTATTCCAGCACGTGGCGCGGGCGCCCTTTGTATTCGAGGGTGCGGGTGGTAAGGCTGTCGGGATCGAGCAGGAAGGCCAGCGGCACTTCGAACACTTCGGCGACTTCGTTGGGATCGGGCCGCGCGACGTAGGCCGGGTCGATCACCGCGACCAGCGGCAACACGCGAAAGCCGGTGATGGTCACCAGCGGGTCGAGGAAACCGAGCGGCGCGATCAACGCGGCCGGCACGCCGATTTCCTCTTCGGTCTCGCGCAACGCGGCCGCGACGGCGTCGGCATCGCCGGGCTCGATACGGCCGCCGGGAAAACTGACCTGGCCGCCGTGCTGGCGCAGGCCGTCGGTGCGGCGGGTCAGCAACACCTGCACGCCGTCGGCGCGCGGCACCAAGCCGACCAGCACCGCGGCTTGCGCATGCGAGGCGTCGGCGGGCAGCAGCCCGGTCAGGTCGTCCAGGTTCCAGCCGTCGCTCTCGGGCGCGGCGTCGAGCGGGTGCAGCGCCGCCAGCAAGCGGGTACGTTCGCGCGAATCGCCGGCGAGGAAGTCGGCGCCGATGAAGGCCAGCGTTGACCCGGGCGCGCTCATCGCAGCTTCGACTCGCGCTGCGGCAGCACCACTTCCATCAGGCGCAGGCGCTCGTCGTCGTTCATCTGCGACCAACGGGCGATTTCGGCGGTGGTGCGGTGGCAGCCGGAACACAGGCCGTCGTCGCCCAGTTGGCAGACACCGATGCACGGGCTCAACACCGCGCGGAATGTCGTCATATCGTCCACCGAGGCCATGCCGCCATTGTGCCTGGCGGAGCGACCTCGTAAAGCCTGACCGATGCGATCGGCAGGTGGTGCGAAACATCGGGTACCGCGTCGAACGCTTGCATCGCTCGAACGCCGCCCCGCTCCAGAAACGACTTGCGCCGGGCTAGCCGGCGCAAGTCGGTGACGCTTGTCTGCTCTTACTTGACGCTGACCAGCTTGATTTCGAACTGGACGGCGACGTTCGGCGGATACGGGGTACGCGGGTCGGCACCGTAGGCCTTGTCGGCCGGCAGGGTCACTTCCCACTTCGAGCCGCTCGGCATCTGCAGCAGCACTTCGCGCATCGCCGCCATTTCGATTTCGCTGACCTTGATCGACGGAATCGAGTTGGCCGGGCGCGCCTGCTCCGGGCGCTGGCCCCACGGGAACGGACCGGCGACTTCCAGGGCGACGGTGCTGGCCTGGGTCGGCTTGGCGCCGGTACCGGTGTCGATGATGCGGTACTGCACGCCGCTCGGCAGCACCTTCACGCCGGCCTTGGACTTGTTGCCGTTGATGAAGGTGTCGCTCTTGCCCTTGTTTTCGGCGGCGGCCTTGTCCCACTCGGCCTTGGCCTTGTCCTGCTGGCGCTTCTGCATGTTCTGCACGGCGGTGCGCAGCTGGTCGACCGGCACCGACGGCGGCTTCTTGCCGTAACCGTCCTGCAGACCCTTGACGATCGTGTTGACATCGACCTGCTCACCGCTTTCGACGGCGTTGCGGCCGAGGTCGTAGCCGAGCGCATAGCTCAGCTTGCCCTTCTCGGAAGAAGTGTCCTGCGCGACGGCGTTGCCGGCGGTCAGTGCCAGGGCCGCGACGGCGGCAGCAATCAAACGCAACTTCATTCGGTGGAATCTCCGGTTATGGCACGGGGCGACTGCGTCGCCCCGATCGGCTAGGGGCATAGTCCAGTCATGCCCCGAGTTAGAAGCCCTGGGTCGGTCGTAAGTGCCCGACAGGACGAGTTAGGATACCGGCGGCAGCGCTTAACCGCCACTGACGCTCCCGGCTATGACCGCGACCCAGGGCCGGAGTTCCCAGCCTGCCGCCCCCTCTCGCCCCGGAATCCTACGGCCATCACATGACCGAATCGCCCCTGCTGATCGCCGATCGCGGCGCCGTGCGCCAGATCACCGTCAATCGTCCCGACAAGCTGAACGCGCTCAATGCGGCGACCCTGGACGCCCTGCTGACCGCCTTCGAGGCCGCCGCGGCGGACCCGGCGGTGCGCGCCGTGATCCTGACGGGCGCCGGCCCCAAGGCCTTCGTCGCCGGTGCCGACATCTCGGAAATGAACACCCTGACCCCGGTCCAGGGCCGCGATTTCTCCCAGCGCGGGCAGAAACTGATGCGCCGGATCGAAAAAATGCCGAAACCCGTGATCGGCATGATCAACGGCTTCGCCCTCGGCGGCGGCCTGGAACTGGCGATGGGCTGCCACCTGCGCATCGCCTCCGACAACGCCAAGGTCGGCCAGCCCGAGGTCAACCTCGGCCTGATCCCGGGCTTCGGCGGCACCCAGCGCCTGCTGCGCCTGGCCGGCCGCGCCGCCACCCTGGAGCTGTGCCTGGTCGGCGCCCCGATCGACGCCGCACGTGCGCGCGAGCTGGGCATCGTCAATCGGGTGGTGCCGGCGGCCGAACTCGAAGCCGAGACCTTCAAGCTCGCCGAACAACTGGCCGCGGCGGCGCCGCTGGCGCTGCGCGGCGTGCTCGATTGCATCGCGGTCGGCGGCGAATGCGGGATCGAGGAAGGCCTGGAGTACGAAACCGCGCAATTCGGCCTGATGTTCGCGACCGACGACATGCGCGAAGGCACCACCGCCTTCCTCGAACGGCGCAAGCCCGCTTTCGACGGAACGTGAGCGAGCGCACGTCCGCGCCTTGCCGCTGCGGCTGCGCCGACGCGCGCGGCACGGCCGCGCACGCGATCGTCGCCGCGCTGGTCCAGGACGACCTGGATGGCGCGATCGCACTCGGCCTGTCGAGCGAGCACTTCGACGACGGCATCGCCTGTCGCCGATGCACGGACGCCTGCCGGCAGGCCTTGCGCAACGCGCGCGAGGCGCGCCTGCGCGCCCTCGCCGCGCGCGAACGCTACCGCGCGCGCAACCTGCGTCTGCAGCG